>JANQKA010000790.1 GCA_028281405.1 Hasllibacter sp.
CTCGAGATCACGTTCGAACCCTGGGTGAAGGCGTGGTCGGAAGCCTGCACGGGCATCAACTGCGACGGCCTGAGCCGGGGATTTTGGAACTCCGTGCGGATATTGATCCCGTCGGTCGCGTTGTCGATCGCCATCGCGGGCGTCAACGGCTACGCGCTCGCCCGGTGGAGGTTCCGCGGATCGGAGTTCTTCTTCACCATCCTGATCATCGGCGCGTTCATCCCCTACCAAACGATGCTCTATCCCATGGTGATCATCCTTCGGGAGATCGGCCTGATGGGCTCGCTGTCGGGCCTCGTGCTCGTCCACACCGTGTTCGGCATGCCCATCCTCACGCTGCTCTTCCGCAATTATTTCACCTCGATCCCGGAAGAATTGTTCAAGGCGGCCCGGGTCGACGGCGCGGGATTCTGGGGGATTTACTTCAAGATCATGCTGCCGATGTCCCTGCCCATCTTCGTGGTCGCCATGATCCTGCAGGTCACGGGAATCTGGAACGATTTCCTGTTCGGGGTCGTCTACACCAAGCCGGAGACCTACCCGATGACGGTCCAGCTCAACAACATCGTGAACTCGGTCCAGGGCGTCAAGGAGTACAACGTGAACATGGCGGCCACCCTGCTGACGGGCCTCGTTCCGCTCGTCATCTACTTCGTTTCGGGAAAACTGTTCGTGCGCGGCATCGCCGCCGGGGCCGTGAAGGGGTGAGCATGCCGGAATATTCCGTCGAAATCCGCGGTCTCGACCTCTCCTTCGGCGCGGTCGAGGTGCTCAAATCCCTGAATCTCGGGATCCGGGAGGGCGAGTTCCTCGTTCTGCTCGGCTCGTCGGGTTGCGGGAAGTCCACCCTTCTGAACTGCGTCGCCGGGCTCATCGAGGTGACGGACGGTCAGATCTTCATCAAGGGCGAGAACGTCACCTGGAAGGAGCCCAGCGAGCGGGGCATCGGCATGGTGTTCCAATCCTACGCGCTCTACCCGCAGATGACGGTGCGCGGCAACCTCAGTTTCGGACTGCGCAACGCCCGCCTGCCCCGGGACGAAATCTCCCGGCGCGTTGCCCGCGCCGCCGAAATCCTCCGCATCGAATCCCTCCTGGACCGCAAGCCCGGAGCCTTGTCCGGCGGCCAGCGCCAAAGGGTCGCGATCGGCCGGGCGCTGGTGCGCGAGGTCGACGTGTTCCTCTTCGACGAGCCCCTGTCGAATCTCGACGCCAAGCTGCGGGCCGAGTTGCGCGTGGAGATCAAACGACTTCACGGGCGTTTGGGCAACACCATGATCTACGTGACGCACGATCAGGTCGAAGCGATGACGCTGGCCGACCGCATCGCCATCATGAAGGGGGGACGGATCATGCAGCTCGGCTCTCCCCACGAGATCTACAACCGCCCGCGGAACCTATACGTGGCCGGATTCATCGGCTCCCCGTCGATGAATTTCATCTCCGGCGGTCTGTCGGACGGCGCGTTCCGCGCCGACGCGCTGACGATTCCGCTGGACGGATACGAATTCGCCGGCGGCGCGTCCGTTTCGGGCAAGGCCGTGATCGGAATCCGTCCCGAGCACATCGCGACGGGCGACGCCCTCGCCTCGGCCGCCGTCCGGACCACCGTCAAGGTGGAGTTCGTCGAGCCAACGGGGTCGGACACGCTGGTGTTCGCGCCCTTGGGAGGAACGGGCATCCACGCGCGCATGGACGGTCAATCGGATGTCCGCCCCGGCGACGACATCGAGATCGGCTTCCTTCCGGAGCGGATATCGCTATTCGATCCGGACACCGGAGCGCGGCTTTGAACCGGCAGCCAAAATTTCAAACAAGGACGACGCCATGACCATATCGTTCCAGCTCTACTCCGCCCGCGAATTCCCTCCCTGGGAGGACGTGTTCGCCATGCTTTCCGATCTCGGCTACGAAAACGTCGAGGGCTTCGGCGGCGTCTACGGGGATCCCTCCGAACTGCGCGCTTCCCTTGACGCGGCGGGACTGTCCATGCCGTCCGGCCATTTCGGGCTGGATGAGTTGGAAAACGACTTCGACGGAGTCGTGGAGACGGCGCGGACGCTGGGCATGGAGCGGGTGTTCTGCCCATTCCTTGCCCCCGGGGCGCGTCCCGCCGATTCCGCCGGATGGCGCGGCATCGCCGAAAGGTTGGAGAAAATCTCCTCGCGCGCCCGGGACGCGGGGCTGAGGTTCGGCTGGCACAATCATGACTTCGAGTTCGCGCCCTGCCCCGACGGCGCCCATCCGATGAGGATTCTGCTGGAGACGGCTCCGACGATCGAGTGGGAAGCGGATATCGCTTGGATTGTCAGGGGAAACGGGATCACGGCCAACTGGATTCGGGAATTCGGCGAACGGATCACCACCGCTCACGTGAAGGACATGAAGGCGGAGGGCGGGGAAACCGAGGACGGCTGGGCGGACGTCGGACACGGAACGGTCGACTGGAGGACGATCCACGGATCCCTCGCCCCCCACTGCGACCTGTTCGTTTTGGAACACGACAAGCCCTCGGACGCGAAGCGGTTCGCGTCGCGGTCCATCGAGAGCTTCGAAAATATCCTGAAGGGCGCGAAGGCGTGACCAATCGATATCGCCCCGCGCCGACGGTGGCGGAGCGTCGGCGCGCGGTTCGCCCGGACGTGAACTCGGGCCGGCGCGGCGACATGTCGAACCGGACCCCCGGAGCGCGCGGCGACCGCCCGGTGCCGCGGTTCGCGGAAGTTGGTCGGACCACGTCCGGAGGACGTATCCCCGTCCCCTCGGATACATCGGGTTCCGCCGGAATCGGATCGTCGATATTCCGGCGAAAGCGAAAGGCGCGTTGACATGACCGAACTGGGAATTGGAGTCATCGGCTGCGGAAACATCTCCGCCGCCTACATGCGGCACGCTCCGATGTTCCGCGGAATCGGAATCCGCGCCTGCGCCGACATCGACGGGGAAGCGGCGAAGGCCCGCGCCGCCGAGTTCGGCCTCCGCTCGGATACCGTGAAGGATCTGCTGGCCGCGGACGATATCGACATCGTGCTCAATCTCACCGTCCCCGACGCGCATTTCGAGGTGTCCGCGGCGGCGCTCGAGGCGGGAAAGCACGTATATTCGGAGAAGCCGTTCGTCCTGGGCCGAGCGGACGGAGAGGAATTGGAGCGGAGCGCGGCGGAGCGTGGTCTCAGGGTCGGGTCGGCGCCCGACACGTTCCTCGGCGGGGCGCATCAACTGGCGCGGCACCTGTTGGACTCCGGAGCCGTTGGCCGGATCACCTCGGGCGCCTGCTTCGTCCAAAACATCGGGATGGAAATGTGGCATCCCAACCCCGACTTCTTCTTCAAGCCCGGCGGCGGCCCCGTGCTCGATCTCGGCCCCTACCACATTTCGAATTTGGTTCAACTGCTCGGTCCCGTCGCCCGCGTCGGAGCGATGTCGTCGAGGGGGCGCGAATCCCGCGTCATCGGTTCGGGCCCGCGTTCGGGGGAGTCCATCGACGTGAAGGTCGCGACCACGGTGCACTCCCTGCTGGAATTCCGTTCCGGGGCGCGGGTGATGTTCGGCGCGAGCTGGGACGTCCATCAGCACGGCCATTCGGACATGGAATTGTACGGGACGGAGGGCACCTTGCACGTGCCCGACCCGAATTTCTTCGGGGGCGAGGTGCGCGTCACCGAGGGCGCCGGGTTCGCGAACCTTACCCCGCTCTGGCCGCATCCGTTCTCGGTGGCCAATCAGGACGGGCGGGCCAACCACCGCGCCGCCGGGCTCGCGGACATGGCTCTGGCCATAATCGAGGGCAGGCCGCACCGCTGCGGGTTGGGATTCGCTCTGCATGTAATCGACACGCTGACATCGATTCTGCGCTCCGGCGAGGAAAACGCCTTCATCGAGATCGGCACAACTTGTGACAGGCCCGCTCCGCTGGACCCGGAGGCGGCGCGCGCCCTGCTCGCCACTCCTCTACCATAGATACAGGACGCCCTTCCTCCGGTGGTGTGTGCGGCCACGTTGGATGAGACGGCCAAGGAAGAAGAAGATCGGGAACGGGAGAGGGAGGAGACGACGACCGCATCAGCCCGGGCCGCGGAACCGCCACCGGCGGTAACACCCGAGGGCGAGCCCACGGGAGGAGGTTACGCGGCCCGGAATAAAGCCAAAGAGAGAACATCGTCCGGTTGCGGATTCCGTAAATTGGGGGGCATGCCACTGGTGCTTCGTGAGTATGACGGAAGCCTTGAAATGAATGTCCACAGGCCCTGGTCAGGATGGGAATCCCGCGATGCCCCACCCGTGGCTTCGGGTTGCCATCGGCTACAGCGATCCGACCGGGCTGACCGAGCGGATGGAGGGGATCCACGAGCTCGATCGTTCCAAGCACGAAAGGCCACGGGTGATATGGGTTTCCGAAGTCTGAGGCGCCTGATGCAGACCGTTCCTTGGCTGGCGGACGTGTCGCGGCGGAGTGGAGAGGCGATTCGCGCCGAATCGCCTCACAGGTGCTTCGCTCGGGTGACTCGTCTCGTCGAAACAGGACGATTCGGTGGTCGCACGGCATGATTTCCTACGATCGGCCCGCCGTGAATTCGTCCGAGATTCGATGAAAAACTCCCAACACGTGACAGGTGGAAGGTCTAGCAATCCTTGTTTTCAAGGGCTTCCGCGTCAATTTCACGTTGCTGAGCCTGACACGGGTGGTAGAAGCCCTTCGCCGGGTGGTTGTCTTCTCCAGACGCAACCCAGCGGGGCGTCGAGCCAGCAAGGCGAACGGACGCGCCCTTCTTATGGTCTGGAGCGGAAGAGGTCGCAATCGTGTCCGTGCTCGGTCGAGTCTTCGCGCTGTGCCTGTTGATCGGGATCCCGCTGGGGTGCGAGCGGAGCGCGTACGAGGAGGCGTATCAAAACGCGCCGTTGCCGGATTTTGCGGTAGCCGAGCCGCCATCCGAGGCCGACGCCGCGTCCGACGACGTATTACCGCCCGACCCGGAGGTTCCATCCGTTTCCGGGGGACCGTCCGCCGCCGTGGCCCCGCCCGTTCTCGGGACACCGCTTGACGCTTCGCTCCCACCCGCGCCCGGCTCGACTCCCGGCTCGGTGGCGCCACCGGTTCCAGGGACGCCGCTCGACTCATTGGCTCCACCCGTTCCCGGAGCATCTCCCGATTCATCCGCTTCGCCGGACCCCGCAGCATCGCCCGACTCCGTGGCTTCGCCGGATCCCGGAGCGTCGGTCGATTTCGAGGCACCGTCCGCTCCCGGGGATCCGTCGACGTCGTTGGCTTCACCGGACTCTGAATCGCCCCAGGATCCGGACGCACAGTCCGGTCCCGCGCTGTCGCTGGATCCGGACACCGAACATTGGATTCGTCACGACCACGCGGAGCGTGAAGTGTATTTGCGGCGCAGGAGGATGATCCAACACGGGACGACCTTCGCCTACTCCGCATTCTGGTTGTGGTTGGTCGGATCGTCCCTGTTCTTTTTTGCGGACATCGTGAACGAAACGGAGAATTTCTAGTGAAAAGCCGAAGAATCACCACCGATCGCGCGCTTCCACGGGCTTCGGAAGGCCGTGCCGCGCGGGCGCGCGATTCCCGGTGGCGGCCGTCCCGCGCCGCGTCCGTCCGTCGAACGCCGAATCTCCCGGACGGAGTAGGAGCGGCGCGGATTCCATCGGATTCGGGCACCCCGCCGCCCATCGTTCGGATCAAGGTCGGCGGGCCGGCCACCGCCCGGATCATCAGGTCCATTGCCGGCGCGGTGGGCCTGTCGCTCATGATCGGCGCGTTGGCCCTCCAGATGGGATGCGGTCTTTCCCCGCAGGCCGAGCAACGCATCCACCAAGAAGCATACCACGGGATGCCCGCGCCGGAATCCTCGGATTCCGAATTGAGCCTGGATCCGACTGTCGAACATTGGATCCGCGAAGGTTACGCCAACTGGGCGGTGGAGCGGGAGCGCGGCAAGAGGGAATACCGGCAAAACCTCGGACTGATCACCTTCCTAGGAGCCACAACGGTGTCGATCCTGATCGCGTTGACCTATGCCGTGATCAGGTTGGACCAGGCTCTGGCGGACGACAGCGCCTGCTGTGCCCCATAGCATCTCCCGACTCCGTGGTGGCTTCGCAGGATCCCGGAGCGTCGGTCGATTTCGAGGCACCGTCCTCTCCCGGGGATCCGTCGACGTCGTTGGCTTCAACGGACTCTGAATCGCCCCTGGATCCGGACTCACAGTCCGGGCCCGCGCTGTCGCTGGATCCGGACACCGAGCATTGGCTTCGTCACGACCTCGCGGAGCGTGAAGTGTATTTGCGGCGCAGGAGGATCCAGCGCGGGACGAACTACGCCTACTCCGCATTCTGGTTGGGGTTGGTCGGATGGTCCCTTTCCATTGTGTCGGACGCCGTGAACGACGCGGAGAATCTCTAGGCCTGTTGACATTCGATTTTGACGATTTGCGCGATTTTATTCATTTTAGGGATTCACGAGAACGTTGACATCTGATTCACCCTTCAAAATCGAGGGTCCGATGGACACAACGAGAATTCCGATCACCGACCGAATCCGGGCGGCGACCGCGCCCTTGCTCCCCGGCATGGAAGGGGACAGCGGCGGGACGGCCGAGAGCAACCGATAGTTCCTGGAGGCCGTCCCATGCGGCGTCCGCACAGATGTTCCGTGCGGAACCTTCCCGGTGGCTTTGGGAGGTGGAACCCGGTCCTCCGTCGGTTCCGCGGTGGGCCGAAAATGGCGTTATCAAGCTTATTTTCAGTGCGCTGCGCGGGGCGATCGCCTCCTGGTGCGTGATGATTGACGGAACGGTCCGCCGAGTTCACCGGAAAGCCGCCGGCGCGAGGAAGGATCGCGGCCCACAGGCCATCGGTCGGTCCCGAAGGGGGTTGACCACCAAAACCGTCGCGCTGGTGGATGTGCTCGGCCAGCTGATCGATTTCATACCGCTCCCCGGCCAAGCGCGCGAGCTGAAGAAGGTCGAAGCGCTGATCGAAGGCGTCCGGATCGAAGCATTCATCGCAGACAAGGCGTACGACGCCGACTGGCTGGTTGACAAACTCCTCGAGCTGAATCCCGGGAGGAAGGTGGTGGTACCATCCAAGTCCAACCGCAAGACATCGAGCGACCACGATGACGAGATGTACGAATTGCGACGCCGGGTCGAGAAATTCTTCGGGAAGGTCAAGGAAAAAAGGGGGATCGCGTCGAGATGCGACAAGACCGACAGCAGCTGCGAGGCCCTCTGGCACCTCGCGGGGACACTGGAAATCTTGAATTTAGTGTCAACGGGCCCTGGATATCCGCCCAGATTCGGTCGGAAATCATGAAGCGTGTCGTGTTCATCCGAACCCACCAATTTGAAGTGAATCATATGTTATGGCTTCTGTGAATCCCTAATGACGATTTTGCGCCAAGCCGCTGGAATCGTACGTCAACCGGCCTTCGCAATGCAACTGGCGTATTGGTCGGCCCGAAACCAAAATTGATGAATTCTCCCGCCCGCCCGCCCGCCCGGCGGCATCCGCCCTCGAACGGGCTCAGTCGGAACCGGGTGGCGACACGGGAGCGGCCTCCCTGCGCGCCGGGCAATCCGCCGCCGGACAGACCCGGCAGGTGGAGCCAACGGTCACAAACCCGCCGCCGCCCGCGCTCTCCCCGGCGTCGGCGCGGATCAGCATGGTGGAGCGCAAAACGCGCGGAGCGTCGTAGCTCGGAGTCCCGACCACCTCCGCCGCCGCGAACGCCGACAGCCGCAAGCCGTATGTGGTTTCCAAGCCCCGCCGGATCACGTCGCCCGGCCGCGACAAGGCCTCAAACACAGGCCAAAGGGCGCAGGCCGCCCCGAAGCGCGGCACCGGAAACCCTTCGAGGCGCAGCCGCGCGGTGACCGCGCCCGCGGCGTCGACCTCGACCAATCCCGACGGCGCGGTGTCGCCTCCCTCCCCCGCGAGCCGCCGGAGAACCACGGGTACCCGAATTCCCAGGCGCTCCGACAGATCAAGCGGGTCGCCGCCCACCTCCCGCAGCGCCTCCGTCAGCGCCCCGCTTGGCAGCATGCGCGCCTCGTCGGCATAACGGACGAACCAGTCGCGGACCCGCGCCGACCCTGGCGCCACCTCCTCCGCGAGGAGCTCCGGCGACTCCGCCCCGGACTCCAATTCCCCGGATCTGTTGCCGCGTTCGGCGAACCACTCCTCCGCCTTGTCCAACCCTTGCGCCGTGCCCGGATTCTCCCGCGCCAAGGCGTCGAAGTTGTCCACGAGCCGCCGCGTCCTTTCCGCCAGACGGCCCGCGTCGTCGCGGATGTTCGCCTGGAAGCGCCTCCTCCACGCCGGGTCGATGTCGGGCGTTCCGGCCAAAATGGAGGCCGCCGACCTGACCGCCGTCGCCGCGCTCAGGATATCGTGCAGGTTTTCGGCGAGATGCGGATCATGCGCCACGCGGTCCGACATCGCCTCGACCCGCCGCTCGAGGGCCGCGATCCGGTCCCGCTGATCGCCGGCCAGCCGCGCCCAGCCGGGAAACCGCCGCGTGAATTCGTCGATGTCCGGAAGTTCCGCCCCGCTCGACGGAATCGCCCGGGCCGCGTCCGTCAGGGTTTCGGACAGGGCCGCCCCCGGCCCCTCCTCCAACTCCGCGGCACGGGTTCCCAACGTCCGCGCGATGTCCCCCAGCAGCTTGCCGCCGATCCTGCGTCGGTTGTGTTCGATCAGATTGAGATACGACGCCGATATGCCGACCCGGCGCGCCAGATCGGCCTGTTTCAGGCCTGCCGACGTCCGCCTGTCGCGGATCCGGCTTCCCGTGATGGCCCTTCCCGACATGGATGAATCCTCCCCGGCGTTGATGCGGGCCGCGAATTGCCGCGGATGCGCGTAAATTCATTTACAAATGCCGCGCCCGCGCTGTCGAGACGTTTACAATAAATTTTCAAATCCGTAAAACCCGCGTTGATTCGCGTTCCGAATCACCCCGATAACCGAAGCGCCCCCCGAGGGGTGCCCGCGAGGAGGAACCAGCGGGCGACGACATTCATGGGAGGACCACACATGTCCAAAACCGACCTCACCCGCCGCGGTGTCCTGCGGACCGGCGCCGCCGGCATCGGCGCCCTCGCGACCCCCGTCATCTTCACGGGCGCCGCCACGGCCGCGTCCCACACCGGCTTCACCAACGCCCCCACCGGACGCAACGTGACCCTCGGCTTCAACGTGCCGCAGACCGGGCCGTACGCCGACGAGGGCGCCGACGAGCTCCTCGCCCAGCAGCTGGCCGTCGAGCACCTGAACGGCGAAGGCGACGGCGGCTGCCTCAACACCTTCAGCTCCAAGGCGCTCAGGGGCAACGGAATCCTCGGCAAGAAGGTCACGTTCGTCACCGGCGACACGCAGACCAAGTCCGACGCCGCCCGGGCCTCGGCCAAGTCGATGATCGAAAAGGACGGCGCCATCATGATCAACGGCGGCTCGTCCTCCGGCGTGGCCGTCGCCGTCCAGGGCCTCTGCCAGGAGGCCGGGGTGATCTTCATGGCCGGCCTGACCCACGCCAACGACACCACCGGAAAGGACCGCAAGGCCAACGGTTTCCGCCACTTCTTCAACGCCTACATGTCCGGCGCGGCCCTGGCCCCGGTGCTGGCGAACGAGATGGGCCGCGACCGCCGCGCCTACCACCTGACCGCCGACTACAACTGGGGATGGACGCAGGAGGAGTCGATCGTCGCCTCCACCGAGGCCCTGGGTTGGGAGACCGTGGAAACGGTCAAGACCCCGCTCGCCTCCACCGACTTCTCCTCCTACATCACGCCGGTCCTGAACTCCGGAGCGGACGTGCTGGTCCTGAACCACTACGGCGGCAACATGGTCAACTCCCTCACCAACGCCGTGCAGGGCTTCGACCTCCTGTCCAAGCAGGTGAACGGCAAGGACTTCAAGATCGTCGTCCCGCTCTACTCCGAACTGATGGCCACCGGCGCGGGACGGAACATCAAGGGCGTGCTCGGCTCCATGAACTACAACTGGCAGCTGCCCAACAACGGCTCCAAGGCGTTCGTGCGGTCCTTCGGCGAGAAGTACGGCAAGCCGCCGTCGAACTCCGCCCAGACCTGCTACGCCCAGGTCCTGCTCTACGCCGACGCCGTCGAGCGGGCGGGTTCCTTCAACCCCTGCGCGGTCGTCGAAGCCCTCGAAGGCTTCGAGTTCGACGGCCTCGGCAACGGCAAGACCCTCTACAGGGCCGCCGACCACCAGTGCTTCAAGGACGTGCTCGTCGTGCGCGGGGCGGAGAACCCGAAGTCCGCATACGACACCCTGGAGATCGTCGAGATCACCCCGGTCGCACAGGTCACCTACCCCCCCGACCACGCCATGTTCGGCGGCCGGAGCGCGACCCTCGGTTCCTGCAACCCGGGCGCCTGACGCACCCATCGGACGGGCCCGGCGGGCCCGTCCCCCCCCCCCGGTCCGCCGGGACGCATCCGCAACCGTCAAGGGATGGAACAATGGACTCCATAATCCTGCAGGTTCTGAACGGACTCGACAAGGGCGCCGCCTACGCGCTGATCGCGCTCGGGCTCACGCTGATATTCGGCACCCTCGGCGTGGTGAATTTCGCGCACGGGGCCCTCTTCATGATCGGCGCCTTCTGCGCCGTGTTCCTTCAGCGGGTGTTGAGCTACAGCAGGATTTCGATCGACGAGAGCCAGAAGGATTTCCTCGGCAATCCGCTCAAGGTCGAAACCCCGTTCGTCGAAATCTGGTTTGGACCCGACGTGGGAGGCTCCATCGTGGATTGGTCCGTGCCGCTGGCCATCCTCTTCGCCATCCCAGTCATGATCGCCGTCGGCTTCGCCATGGAGCGCGGCCTCATCAAGCATTTCTACAAGCGCCCGCACGCCGACCAGATCCTCGTGACCTTCGGCCTCGCGATCGTGCTTCAGGAGATCATCAAATACTTCTACGGGGCCAACCCGATCCCCACCCCTTCCCCCGAGGCGTTCATCGGATCCTACGACTTCGGCGTCATGCTGGGCTTCGACGCCAACCGGATCATCTATCCCTACTGGCGGATGATCTACTTCGCCTTCGCGATGGTCCTTATTTTCGGCGTGTTCGCCTTCCTGCAATTCACCACCTTCGGCATGGTGGTCCGCGCGGGGATGGCCGACCGCGAGACCGTCGGGCTGCTGGGAATCGACATCGACAGGCGCTTCACCATCATGTTCGGCGTCGCCGCCGCCGTGGCCGGGCTGGCCGGGGTGATGTACACGCCGATCGTGCCGCCGAACTACCACATGGGCATGGACTTCCTCGTCCTCAGCTTCGTGGTGGTCGTGGTCGGAGGCATGGGATCCCTTCCCGGCGCGGTGCTCGCGGGATTCCTTCTGGGCATCCTCGAAAGCTTCGCCTCGACGACCTGGGCCACCACAACGCTTCCAGGCATCAATCAGATCATCATCTACCTCGTCGCCATCATCGTGCTCCTGACCCGCCCGCGCGGGCTCATGGGCCGCAGGGGCGTGATGGAGGAGTAACCAATGCTCGGACTCAAACACAAAGACGCGACGCTCTTCCTGATCGTCGCCGCCCTCGCGGTGTTCGCCCCGTTCTTCATGAACCCGTTCCCGACCGACAGCGGTCTGGCGCAGTTCAACGCGGGCTACCCGGACCTGATGCAGAAGTTCGTCATCTTCGGCGTCTTCGCGATCGGCTTCAACATCCTCTTCGGGCTCACGGGCTACCTGTCCTTCGGCCACGCCGCCTTCCTCGGCGTCGGATCATACTCCTGCGTCTGGATGTTCAAGCTTCTCGGCTACAACGTCATTCCGGGAATCCTGCTCTCGGTCGCCGTCTCCGCCGTGTTCGCCCTGCTGATCGGAATCATCTCGCTGAGGCGGTCGGGCATCTACTTCTCGATCCTGACCCTCGCCTTCGCGCAGATGAGTTTCGCGCTCGCCTACTCGGTGCTTTCCAACCCGGCGTTCAACCTGACCAACGGCGAGACCGGGCTTCAGGTCTACTCCTCCGATCCTCAGATATTCCACCGCGAAGGCCTGCCCGACCTGCCGCACCTCTTCGGCCTGTCCATGCGGGCGACCTCGACGTTGGACGTCGGCCCATGGTCGTTCCAGTTCAACGCCGGATACTACCTCTGCGCCATCATCATGCTGGCCTCGTTCTACTTGGCCATCCGCATCTTCCGCTCGCCCTTCGGCATGATGCTCCGCGCCGTGAAGTCGAACCAGCAGCGCATGAACTACACGGGCCTCAACTCCAAGCCCTATACCCTGGCGGCCTTCGTGATCTCGGGAATGTACGCGGGACTGGCGGGCGGCCTGCTGTCGGCGGTCGACCCGCTCGCCGGCGCCGAGCGCATGCAATGGACCGCTTCCGGGGAGGTCGTCCTCATGACCATCCTAGGAGGCGCGGGCACCTTGATCGGCCCCATTCTCGGAGCGGGCCTCATCAAATACTTCGAGAACATCTTCTCGAAAATCAACGACGCCGTTCTGCACCAATGGTTCGCCCTTCTGCCCGACGGGCTTGAGAACGCGGTGGTCGCCGTCATTCATCCATTCGTCGGCAAGGGATGGCATCTCACGCTCGGACTTCTGTTCATGATCGTCGTGATCTTCCTGCCCGGCGGCCTCGTCGAAGGCGGTCAGCGTCTGGGACGCGCCCTGATGGCCGCGCGGGCCCGCCTCCGGGGGGGCGGACGGGAGGCCAAGAGCGGGGCCGCCGACGGTCAGCCCGGAACGCCCGCGGAATAAGGGAGAAAAGGACATGGGAATCCTCGAAGTCAAAGGCGTGGGCAAACGTTTCGGCGGCCTGAAGGCGCTGGACAACGTGAACCTCTCCGTCCGGGAGAACACCGTCCACGCCATCATCGGGCCGAACGGGGCGGGAAAGTCCACGCTCCTCAATTGCCTGGTCGGCAAATTGATCCCCGACACGGGATCGGTGACCTTCCAAGGGGAAAGCGTGCTCGGCCGCAAACCCCACGAAATCAACCAGATGGGCATCTCGCGCGTGTTTCAGACGCCGGAGATCTTCGGCGACCTCACAGTGATGGAAAACGTCATGATTCCCTGCTACGCCAAGCGTGACGGCTCTTTCCGGCTGCACGCCGTGGAAGACGTCTGGTCCGAGAGCGACATCGTCGAAAAGGCCGAAGCCCTGTTGCGCGACGTCGGCATGCTCGAGAAGCGGGACTCCCACGCCGCCTCCCTCTCCCGCGGCGACAAGCGCAGGTTGGAGATGGCCATGTGCCTCGTCCAGGAACCGAAACTCCTGCTTCTCGACGAACCAACCGCGGGCATGGCCCGGGCGGACACCAACAACACGATCGAACTCCTCAAAACCATCAACGCGAAGCGCGACATCACCATGGCCATCATCGAGCACGACATGCACGTCGTGTTCTCCCTGGCCGAGCGCATCACGGTGCTCGCCCAAGGCACTCCGCTGGTCGAGGACACGCCGGAAAAAATCAAGGGCCATCCGAAGGTGCAGGAAGCGTACCTCGGGCAGGCCCACGCCTAGGGGAGCGGTGACATGACGCGGAATTTCGATCCCAACGCCAGCCACGCGGCGACGGCCTACGCCTACCTGTCGGTGAGCGACATCCACGCCTACTACGGCGAGAGCTACATCGTCCAAGGCATCAGTTTCAACGTCCACGAAGGCGAGATCCTCGCTCTTCTGGGACGCAACGGCGCCGGCAAGACCTCCACCCTGCGCACCATCGCGCGGTTGGACGATCCTTCCCTCCGCTCGGGGGAAATCTGGCTCGACCACAAGCCGATGCACGACATGAAGAGCCATCAGGCCTCCGTCGCGGGCATCGGCCTCGTGCCCGAGGACCGGCGCATCATCCCGGGGCTGACCGTGGAGGAGAACATCAAGCTGGCGCAGATCGTCGAACCCAAGGGTTGGGGCCTGGAGCGCATCTATGGCCTCTTTCCCCGCCTCGGAGAACGCCGCAAGCAGGAGGGGGTGACCCTGTCGGGGGGAGAGCAGCAGATGCTCTCAATCGCCCGCGCCCTCGCCCGCGACATCAAGGTGCTCCTGCTCGACGAACCCTACGAAGGCCTCGCCCCGGTGATCGTCCAGGAAATCGCCAAAACCCTGAACGTTATCCGCGATCAGGGCATCACCACCATCATCGTCGAGCAGAACGCGGTCGCCGCGCTCGAACTATCCGACCGCGCGGTGATCCTCGACACCGGTTCCGTCGTCTTCGACGGTTCGGCCAAGGAGGTGTTGGAGAACGAGGCCCTGCGCCACGAATACCTGGCCATTTAGGCCGGGCGAACGCCGGAGACGGCCCCCCGCGCGGGACGCGCTCCATCCCGACAGGTTCCGGGCTTTCCGCCCGGGGTCGCCCGATACGAGTACGAGGGACTGAAATGTCTGACAAGATGTATCCGCCGTCCGCCGATCTCGCGGCGAAAGCCCATGTCGACAAGGCGAAGTACGAGAAGATGTACGCCGCCTCCGTCGCCGATCCCGAATCCTTCTGGGCCAAGGAGGCCGGGAGACTCGATTGGATCTCCAGGCCGACCAAGATCAAGAACGTCGACTTCGGCTATCCCGACGTCTCGATCAAATGGTTCGAGGACGGGGAACTGAACGTCTGCGCCAATTGCGTCGACCGGCACCTGCCGAACCGGGGCGACAAGACCGCGATCATCTGGGAACCCGACGAGCCCGGCGACGCGGCGGTCCACGTCTCCTACCGGGAATTGCACGCCCGGGTGTCGAAATTCGCCAATGTCCTCAAGAGCATGGGCGTCGGAAAGGGCGACCGCGTGATCATCTACCTTCCGATGATCCCGGAGGCGGCCTACGCCATGCTCGCCTGCGCCCGCGTCGGCGCGATCCATTCGGTGGTGTTCGCGGGCTTCTCGCCCGACGCCCTCGGAGCCCGGATCGACGGTTGCGGCGCCAAGGTCGTGATCACCGCCGACGAGGCCCCCCGCGGCGGCCGCAAAACGCCCCTCAAGACCAATTGCGACCAGGCGTTCGCCAACATCTCGGGCAATCCCAAAATGCTCGTTGTGGAGCGCACCGGCGCGCGAACCTCCTGGGTCGAGGGACGGGATTTCCGATACGGCGATCTCGAGAAGCGGGTCGGCGACGATTGCGATCCCGAGCCGATGAACGCCGAGGATCCCCTCTTCATCCTCTACACATCGGGTTCCACCGGTCAGCCGAAGGGCGTGGTCCACACCTCCGGCGGCTACCTGACCTACGCGTCCATGACCCACCAGTACACCTTCGACTACATGGACGGCGACATCTTCTGGTGCACCGCCGACGTGGGCTGGGTCACGGGCCACAGCTACATCGTCTACGGCCCCCTCGCAAACGGAGCGACGACGATCATGTTCGAGGGCGTGCCCACCCACCCCGATCCGGGGCGGTTCTGGGCCGTCTGCGAAAAGCACGGCGTCAACCAGTTCTACACCGCCCCGACCGCGATCCGGGCATTGATGGGCAAGGGAACCGAATGGGTCGAGAAGCACGACCTCTCCGCCCTGCGCGTCCTCGGCACGGTTGGCGAGCCGATCAATCCCGAGGCGTGGAATTGGTACAACGACGTCGTCGGCAATGGACGCGTTCCCATAGTCGACACCTGGTGGCAGACCGAAACCGGCGGCCATCTCCTGACGCCGCTTCCCGGAGCCATCGCCACCAAGCCCGGCTCCGCGACCCTGCCCTTCTTCGGGGTCGAACCGGTCGTCCTGACCGCCGAAGGCGGACGCGAGATCGAGGAGACCGAGGCCGAAGGGGTTCTGTGCATCAAGGACAGCTGGCCCGGCCAGATGCGCACCGTCTGGGGCGATCACGAACGCTTCGTGAAAACCTACTTCGAGCAGTACAAGGGGTACTATTTCTCGGGCGACGGCTGCCGGCGCGACAAGGACGGCTACTATTGGATCACCGGCCGCGTCGACGACGTGATAAACGTCTCCGGCCACCGCATGGGCACGGCCGAGGTGGAATCCTCGCTGGTCGCCCACCCCAAGGTCGCCGAAGCCGCGGTCGTGGGCTATCCGCACGAAATCAAGGGCCAGGGCATCTACGCCTACGTAACCCTGATGGGCGGAGCCGAGGTTTCGGAGGAACTCCGCAAGGAGCTTTCCGACTGGGTCCGCAAGGATATCGGCCCCATCGCCAAGCCGGACCTGATCCAATTCGCTCCCGGACTGCCCAAGACCCGGTCGGGCAAGATCATGCGCCGCATCCTGCGCAAGGTCGCTGAAAACGACTACGGCGCGCTCGGCGACACGTCGACCCTCGCGGAACCCGAGGTGGTCGACGACCTGATCGCAAACCGAATGAACCGCGGCTGACGTCCGCCCGGAAATCGCCAGGCCCGTCCACTCCCGACCCGCCCAGCGGGTCGGGAGGATTCGCCGGTTCCGCCCCGATGCGGGGGAATGAGGTTGCGTTCCGCTCCAATCCCGGGCTTCCGGCATCCATCGAGAGTCCGCGCCAGCGCCTCCCGAGGATCACAAGGTTGCGCGGCGCCCAGTCGCCGAGCATCCACCACCATGCCCCAAGCCTCCATCTCAAGAGGGAATTTCATGTGAACCATCGGCGGACTCGGCCTTGTGGATTTCCCGCCAGTCGCCGCGGATTCCGTCAAAATGTGCCAACCGGCGCGATTGAAGGGCGCAATACCGAAGCGCGCGGGAGCGGGAGTCCCGTCGGGGTCCAGCCTCGCCCGCGGACGGCGGGCGACGGTGTTGCGGTCATGTGTTGGGGAATTTGGCGATGTTGAAGATCAAGCCCTGGCACGGGTGTCGTCCAAAATCATCAACGAAACCGCACGCGGGTCGCGCCGCGGAGCAGATTGGAGGCGGGCGGCGAAATCCACCGCTCCATCAGGCTTCGGACATGTGGCATGGTTTCCTCCGCGCCGGCGGAGTTTACGCTCGAATATCGCTTCCCCCTTTCGCCGCCGCCCGTCCCGGTGTAAGGCAAACCACGCCAAGGCCCATCAACTCCACTTCCAACAAGCAGGAAAATCAGTGTCGTACCAAATTCTGCTCCTGATCGCGGCGACCCCCATTCTCGCCGTGCACTTTCTGTTCATGGTTCCCACGGTCCTGCTCGTAACAGCCTTGGGGGTCGCCGCCGCCAAAGTCAACGCGTTCAGGAACCCCGGCAATCCCAATTTCAGGGTTCGAACAATCATCTCGAATTCGGGATTCACACGAAACTGCGTTCAGATCAGCAACGTCGTCGCCACGCTCGCGATTATCATGCTCACCCCCATGGCCGTGCGGGCGTTGGGCTGGAACGACATGATTTCCTTTGTCATCGTCGCCGTGTTCTTCCTCAACGGGTGGTATTGGTTGCGCGAGTTCGCCATAGCGGGGAAATGAACGGTTCGGGCGCACGACCGTCAACGTCGTTGGGCCTCGGAGGATCACCGCCCCTCCTCATGCGGCCAAGGCGTGCCGCGACGCGCCCGACCGCTCTGAACCTGAGGAGGACGATGGACCCAACTCCCAACCGTTGACCCAATTCCGGCACAGACCATCGAATATCGACCGGGGACGCTTACGACGCGCCATCGGGAAGAATCGCGGCCGCGCTCCGAAGACATCCGCGAGGCGACCGCATCGTCCAATCCGCGGGCCGCCCGCATCTCCCCATTCAAGGAGGGTCGGCGGACATAAGTGGAGTTCCCCGAGCGGCCGACCCTCGGCGATGGTGACATCATTCACGAATCCGGCTCTTCGATGTACCGCGCCGACCCTTCCACACCCCGCGGCATGAATTTGGA
>JANQKA010000868.1 GCA_028281405.1 Hasllibacter sp.
GCTGACTTTCGGCGCGACCGTGGGCGACAACGGCGCCGCGCTGTCGACGATCGGCCTCTCCATTGATCGGGAAACGGGATCGATATCGGGGATATTCGAAAGCGAAAAGGACGCGGCGACGATCAACGTCACCGCTTTCGACGGGAGGGGCGGCCTCGTCACCAAATCGTTTGAAATCACCCAGAACAAACTCATCCCCGATCAAATCGCCGAAGTGGGCGGCGATTGGAATTTGACCATACCGGTGGACGCGTTCCGGAGTCATCTTCCGGGCGGGGAACCGACGTTCACCGCCGTTTATTTCGCCGCCGACGGGTCGACCGTTCCCGTCGGCGGATCGACAGTCCCCGTCGTCGGGACCGAATCTCCCGAAGTTCCCTTTTCGCTCAACAACGGGGTTTTGGCATTCGGGGGCGGGGCGTCTCACGCGGGGCATGATCTTGAATTGCGGGTCACCGGAAGCGCCGATGGGCGGAGCGTTTCGACGAATTTCGAAGTTCGCGTTCCCCATCAGACAGCCGCCCCGACTTCATCGCCGTATTGGATGCTGGGCGCCGACGAGTATGGAATCGGCTTCGACGCCGACAATATCCTCAATCCGATCAATGGCGTGCATTCCCTGCTCGACAGCGACGCGGACTACTTCTTCGTGGACAGATCCCCGATCACGTTCGGCAGCATCGGCTGGGAGAGCAGCTGGCAGGGAAACGCCGCGCATGGCGAACCGACCCGGTTGACTTATTCATTCGTCGAACAGGGCGGGGAGGTCCGCAGATCGGCCGAAGACACCTTCAGGGCAACGGCGGAATTCAGCGACCCGCAAAAAGATTTCATCCGCGACGCGTTCTCCCATGTCGCGGGAATCGCGAACGTGGAATTGGTTGAAATGCCCGACAACGGGCGCGCGGGCACGGATATCCGGGTGGTCCTCGGCACGATGAGGCAGTTCGACACCAATGAATTCACGCTGGGATTCGCATTTTACCCGGGCAGGAGCGGCCAGACGCCGACGGAGGCCCAGGGCCACCGCGGAGACGTGCACATCGTGAGCGATCATCTGAGCGATGACGCCTATGAATCGCCATACGGCCGCGACAACAGCACGGTCACCCACGAAATCCTTCACGCGCTGGGAGTCGATCATCCATTCAGGGGATGGGCGGGGCCCAACGCGGGTTCCTTCGGCTATCACGAGACCGGAATTTGGTCCGGGGAGAAGATCGTCCTGCCGAACCATCACGGGGCGACGGCGGGCGGCGCGCACAACACCCCCCTCGCGGACACGAATTTCGAAACGATCATGACGTACAACAACCCGTTTTCGCTGGGATCCTTCAATTACGACGGCGACATACGGTTTTTCGCGGAACGCGAGGAACCATGGGAGCTCGGAATATTCGACATCGCGGCGCTGCAACACCTGTACGGAGCGAACACGGGCACGGAATCCGGGGACACGACATACGCGTTCGACAGCGACACGAAGGTGTTCCAGACGATCTGGGACGGCGGCGGAACGGATGTCATAACCCATTCGGGAGGCCGGGACGCGGTCATCGATCTGAATCCGGGAAGTCAGTCGACCGTGGGATTTTTCGGTGGAACGACCTATTTGCTCTCCGCAGCCAGGATCTCGGGGGTCTCCGGGTCCACCTTCGCGTCCTTCGAGGCGGACGAAGACCTTGGGGGAGGGATTACGGAAATTCTCCCGGATTACCCCATTGAAAATTATGTCCCGAACATGGTCGCGAGTTTCACTCCGGACCTGGGATCCGAAATCGACGCCTACGGCATTGACTTCACGATCAACGTTCCGAATGGGCAGCAGTTGTCACGCTCCATCGTGTTGTTCCGTGATTTTTTCGCCAAGGCCGACGCAACGCACAACTTGACAATCGCCCATGGGGTCGTGATCGAGAACGCGGTCGGCGGGGACGGGGACGACCTGATCATCGGGAATACGGCGGACAATGTCCTGACCGGCGGAGCGGGCGGGGACACGTTCCGCATCGGCTGGGCCGCGGGAGCGGACAGGATCACGGACTTCACCGTTGGAGAGGATGAAATCGAATTCGTGGAAGGAGTCACCGCGGACGATATATCGGCGTCCGTGGTTGGGGGTGATTTCGTGTTCACGGGAATGGGAATTGAATTGACACTCTCGGGAGTGACGAGATCCCTTGAGTCGGGCACGGACTACGTGTTCGCGTAACGCACCGCCGAAAAATGCCGCCGGGTTCCACCAAAACCGTCATTCATTTCAAATGTTTCCCCGGACGAATATATTCTACACACGCCGGGATTCATTCAACGCTTCGGGATACCGACTGGTCTTGCCCGCCCTCGCGTCGGGACTTCGTGAATGAGGATATCTCGAATCAGGCCACCCGATTCATGACGACAGGGGGAAGGGGGATCGCGTCGGAAACTCGGAATTTCGCCATCCAAACTCAATGCGCGTAATTTTGTCGGGATGCGATTCTTCGTAATTTCCTCGATTGGGATTGGGAGGACGCGGGTCAGTCCGTATCCGCGCAGCGGGAGAGGGGACGCAAGCAAGAATCAGGGGCAGGATGAATCAAGTCCCGGTGCGACTGTTGACCACGCGTTCGAGAAAATCGAATTACGATTTGGCCTCATCACGCCCCTGAATAAAATATCGCACGGATCAATTTTCCCCGAATCCATTGGTGCGATGGATCAAGCGTCAACCGTGGGGGTGAAATTCATTTCAACTCGCCGATGTTTTCAAGGCGCGGATCCTCGGGATATCTCAGCTTCACATGGTCCAAAAACTCTTTCCATTGTAGTTTCGCGCGTCGCACCAGGGTCATCCAGTCCATCGCGTAAAGTCCGTTTGATTCCAGGTCGGCCAACTGGGAGCGGATACCGCGCCTTTCGGCGATTTTGTCGGCGATAATATAGCCGGTTATTTTATTGAATTCAACTCCGCTGGATTCGTTGATGTAGCCCCTTATGTTGTACACGTAACGCCTAAACCTGTCAAGATGATCATAATCAAGCATCAACCCCGGGCGCATGAATTCCAAGGCAAGGAGTTCCGGCCCAGCGGACAGAATTAAATCTACTCTCTTATTGAAATCTTCACTGCTCTTGAAAGCGTCTTTGCTTGCTTCGGCGCAAATGGTGGACAAGCTCTTTTCCACGGCGAAAGTCTCCCAACGCGGTGAAATCATCCATGGGTTCTTCGCGATGCAGTCCCGGACGGTTCTTTCGATCTCCCTTTGACTCACCCGCGTCTCCAAACCCTTGATCGCCTGCAATTTCGTGTAAACGACTTCGGCCGTGTGCAGGGTGGTTATGATTTGGGCCTCCGT
>JANQKA010000005.1 GCA_028281405.1 Hasllibacter sp.
GAGGGAACCCCTTCGTCCAAGACCTGCCTCAGCGCGCTCAGGTAGTGCCGCATCGCCGCTCCGCCGATTCCTTCCGCCCGGTTTTGACCCGCGCCGCTCTGAACCGCAACGCGATCACGATCCGGCGCGGGGTTCCGCTTCCGTCGAAGGCGGCGTCCAATTCGCCTCCGGAACGCAACCATGGGTTCACGCCCGCCGCGGTCGTTTCCGCGCCTCGTCCCCGGTCGGCCTCGTCGCGGCGCCGCGGTCCCGCGTGGCCTTCGACGGAAGGGTTTCCGCGGCGGGGCTTCCAGCGGGCCATCCCAGGCGGCGCAAATTCCCCGATCCCGCCGAATCCCACCGCGGACGCCGGGTGGCCCGCATGGTTCATCCGGGTTTGGCGCCGCCGGGCGGAACGCGGCGCCGGATCGGTGAATCCCGCCGAAATAGGCCGACGCCCTCCGATGCCGGCGGCTCCGCGGAGCCGATTCCTCTCCACGCGACGGGCGGCGACGCCGCCCGCCCGGAGGATTCCCGAATTCCAGCCGACACCCGCCGAATCGGAGACCCGACCGTCGTCCCGGGCCGCGGCGCGAATCGTGTACGAGCGGGTTTCCCCGAGCCGCGTTCTCATTGAAATTCGCCGTCGCGGCGGCGCCCGCGGGCCCGGCCGGCGGCATCCGCCCGCGCGGTTCATCAATCCGGGCGGTTTCCAGCCTTGGAAGCGCGGCCGCCGAATCAAGGTCATCCAGCGGGCGCCCGGGCCGGAGCGAATTCGGCGCCTCCCCCCTCGCATGCCCGGCGCGGTCCCGGCGCTTTCTTCGCTTCATGCGCCGATACGCCTTCCGACGGCCGAAACCGCGGAGCAAAGGGCCCACCCCGCCCCCAACGTCGGGAAGCGCTTCCCGGCCAACCCGCCGCCCCGCGCGGATCAACGCCCCGCGCGCCCTTCCATGCGCCGCCGGCGATCGAACGGGAGCGGCGAAATCCGCGGCACATCTCCCCCGGGTTCTTGCGCCGCCTCCCGTGGTGTGCCATCGGCGGCGAAGGAGCCAACGCCTTCCACCGGAGGCGGACCAAAGCCGCGTTCAAAGGAATTCGCCATGACCAGGCAACCGCGGGCGGGCGGCCCTTCACCCACGAAGACCGATGGCGGACGCGCTCCGAAGGCCGGGCGCGGGATTTCCGCCAAAAAACTGGATGACTGGGTGTCCGAATTTCTGTCCGGTTCCCCCGAAGCCGCGGATGACCTGAAGCGGGCGGGAATCCACGATGACGAAACCTACCTGAAGAACGAGCGGCTGCTGTCGTCCCCGATTGGAACGGCGCTGGACGAATTCCGGGCGGACTTTTTCTCCCGGGCCTCGGAAGGACCCCTCGACCTCGTCCGCCGCTCGCCGCGCTGGTTCCGATCGCTGGAGTTCGAGCGGTTGGACCTGACGCTCCGCGTGCGGAACGTCTTGGTGAACAACCACATATCCCGTGTCTCCGACCTCGACCGGTATTCGGAAACCACCCTGATGAATCTTCAGAATTTCGGCGTCACCTCGCAAAGAGACCTCGCCGAGGCCCTCCTCGGCACCCTCATCCGGGGATGGCGGGACGCGGGAGAACCGGAGGAAGGGACCGACTCGGAATCCGCGCCCCCGCACAAGCCCGGCATGCACGGCTTGGACCGCTGGATATCGAAATTCCTGTCCGAATTCCCCGATCGCGCCGACGATCTGAAGCGGGCCGGAATCCGGGACGATGAAACCTACCTCCGGAACAAGTCCCGTCTGCCGGGCCAGGCCGCGACGGAGTTGGAGTTGTTCCGGGACAATTTTTTGACCCGGGGAGCGACAAACCCGGTGGACCTCGCGCGCCGCTCGCCGCGATGGTTCCGATCGCTCGAATTGAACAGATTGGAAATGATGAGGCGCACACGGAATGTTCTGGTGGTCAACAATATATGGATCGTGTCCGACCTGGATCGATTCTCGGACGAACCCATCCGGAGATTGCGGTACTTCGGCGCGGTATCGGAAAGGGATCTCACCCGATCCATGATCGAAGGCCTCAAACGGGGATTGCCCGACGGAGACTGACCGGTCCCCTCCCGGCCCGGAGTGAACGTCCACGACGCGGCGGGCCGGCGCTTTCACCTCCGCCAAGCGGAAAAGCGAAGTCTTGCGGCGTCGATCCCGGTCCGCGCCGATGCCTTCGCTCCGGATCATCCGGCGGGTCGCCCCGGATTGGCGTCGACCCGCCGCGGATTCCCCGAGAGGTCGACGTCGCGCGCCGAATTGGCATTGGAATCCGCGGAAGCGAATGCGGTCACCGCACAACCTCCCGAACCCGATGAACGATTCCGGTTTTCCGGTCTCCCGGCCGGAATTCAACTTCTCCGTCGCGCGC
>JANQKA010000008.1 GCA_028281405.1 Hasllibacter sp.
TGGGATTGGTTCCGATGCAGGGACTCGAGGAATGCGTGAAGGCCCTGTCGCACGCTTTGTGGTGGCGGGGGCGCCGCGACCTGCTTCTCGCCGACGGACTCGGTCGATTGGTGGATGTCCCGGCGGCGGCGCCGATCACGTCGACCGAGCGGGACGAGGCCGCGGCGAAGGCGATGCTGGCCGACCACGGGGTCGCCGTGCCCGCCTCGGAGGTGGTTCATCCGTCCGGGGCCGCCGACGCCGCCGAAAGGTTGGGATTCCCGGTCGCGGTCAAGGCGCTCGACCCGCGGTTGCTGCACAAGACCGAGGTGGGCGCCGTGCGGGTCGGCCTCGACTCGGCCCGGCCCGTGAGCGACGCGGTGGAATCGATGAAACGGGACATGGCGCGCCTCGCGCCGGAGATCCCGCTCGAGCGGGTTCTGGTCGAGGCGATGGTGACGGACGTCGTCGTCGAAATCATGGCTTCGGTGACCGTCGACCCATCGGTCGGCGCGGTGATGATGATCGCCCGCGGCGGGGTCGAGACCGAGTTGTGGGACGACAAGTCGATGATCGCCGCCCCCTTCGACCGGGCGGAAATCGGGCGCGCCCTCGAACGGTTGAAGGTCGACCGGGTGCTCGGGGGATGGCGCGGCCGCCCGGCGGGGGACCGCGCCGCGCTCGTGGATCTGCTGGACCGCCTCGCGCGGTTCGCCTTGACGCTCGGCGTGGGGATCGAAGTGAATCCCATTTTGGTCTGCGAAAGGGGCGCCTGGGTGGTTGACGCGGTTCTCAGGCATCCCGACGACGAACGGGATGGGGGTTCCGGAAACGAAGGGAGGAGCGGATGAACGCGGTGACACCCGAAACTACCGAGTATCGGCACCTCGACTACGAGGTCGACGACGAACGCGTCTGCTGGCTGACCCTCGATCGGCCGGAGAAATTGAACGCGATGAACCTGAGGCTCATCGCCGAACTCCGGGCTGGACTGCTGCGCGCCGACGCCGACCCGGATGTGAACGTGATCGTCATCCGCGGCGCGGGGCGCTGCTTCTGCGCGGGGCACGATCTGGACGAGGACGCGGCGGAGGACCGTTCCTCGATCTACGAATACCGGGCGCACTACTTCCGGCAATTCGAGGAATTCACCACTCCTTGGCGGGTGACCAAGCCGGTGATCGCCTCGGTTCACAAGCACGCCATCGGCAAGGGGTTCGAACTGACGCTGTTCTGCGATGTCACGATCGCCACGTCGGACACGGCGATGGGCTATGGCGAGGTGCGCTACGGCGTGTCGGGGCATTGCATGTTCCTGCCCTGGCTGGTGGACATGAAAACGGCGAAGAATCTTCTGCTCACCGGCCGCGAAATGACGGCGGCCGAAGCGAAGGAGAAGGGCCTCGTCACCGACGTCGTCGAACCAGGGGATCTCGGAGCGGCCACCCGCAAAAAAGCGACTCTCATGGCGCGCCTCCCGAGGGAAATCCAAAGGATGCACAAAATGTATCTCAACCGGGTGTACGAGATGCGCGGACTGAACACCGCGACCGACTACTATCTCGAACAGGTCGCGATCATGGGAGCCAATCCGGTTCCGGAATACGCGGAATTCTCGAAGATGACCGCGGAAAAGGGCCTCCGCGCCGCGTTGGACCACGCCAACGCGCGTTACGAGGGCCTCGATTGATCGATCCAGCGGTTGGCCCGCATTGAATGCCCGGAGAATCCTCGCCGCGCTCGACGGTCAGGCGCGGGAATCCGCGCGTCGGGACGCGAATCGCCCGCCGCGGGGCGGTTCGATTCGGGTTGCGGGGACGGGAGCGGATAACATCGCCCGGATTGGCTCTTCGGGGCGGGACGTTCCGCGGGAACGGGGCCTGGA
>JANQKA010000015.1 GCA_028281405.1 Hasllibacter sp.
CTGTCACGGGCTTGACGTATTCACCACCGGGGCCGGAGCGCTGGCGCGCGTTCGGGAGTAGCGCTCTTTCGACGCGTCTCGTCCGTGGATGGTGCCGGATTCGTACGACCACGGGCCTCCAACTCGGGTGGGATGGACGTGCCCGTTCGGACGGAGCATTGGACCTTTCCTCCGACCGCGGCCCCGGTTCCGCTTCACCTTCACGGGAGCGACCTGTCGGGAAACCACTGCGCGCGCCGGCACGGAAGCCGCCCGGAAATCCCGGGCGGTCATCGAAGATCCGTTAAGATGAGCGGCGCATCCACCCAGCGCGCGACCAAGGCGCCGAGGCCCAAGCGGGCCGCCGAACCGAAGCGCGCCCACGCCCGGATCACCGGTGTAGTCGCGGGAAGACCAAGGTCTCCCCGGCCAACCGGTCGAATCACCCATGAGTGGGCCGACAGGTTCGGCTTGGCCACCGTGCCGCTTTTCGAGCATGGTGAAATCGCGGACCCGGAGAATCACACCGTCCTCCTTGGCGGGGGATCCCGCTGGGCCTTTGCTTCCTTCAACTACGCGCTGTCGGAGACCGGGGATCCCGCGCGTCCCAATCCCATGGCGGGATCCTGGGCTTGGTCCAGTGATCTCACGCACCACCTGACCATCAGCGGACGATCCGTGGCGTTGTGGTGCTGGGACAGGGTTCGGCCGACGGAATATCAAAGGTCGAAAGTCCAAAAAATCCTCGATGACTTCCATTCCAGCTTGGGAGCGGAGATTCCCAACATTGCCCCTCTGGCACGGCATCATGTCGTCGGGATTTTCAGGCGCGTCCGTTCGCTCGCCGTCGAGAACGGAGTGGACGACGGGCGCGCCATCGATGTCTTTCTGGCGTTTCTCGACATGTTGATCGACAGGGAAAGGACGGGGGGCGACATCCGGCGGGACGGCGATGCGGGTGATTTGCTTCGCTCGCTGCCTCCGGACGAATTGGACGCCATCGCCCGGGAAGCGGAAAGGCATCCGTCCTGTGAAGCCCTGAAATTTTTTCCTTCGCTGGCCGTGCGGCATTCCGGGAGCGCCATTTTTCAGGAAATCAACCAGGAGTACATCCGCGAACCACTCCCGACTCCCCCCGATCGTGTCCTGTGGAGAATTTCCATGAAAAACACGAGGGGTGGGTACCACTTCACGCCACCCGAGTTGGCCCGGGGGATTGTCGAGACTTCCCTCGCACAAATCGAAAACCTGCGGACGAGGGACGTCCTGACCGTCCTGGATCCTGTTTGCGGAACCGGAACATTTCTCTTGGAGACCGTCCGCACCCTTCGAAGGATGGGCTACACCGGACGTTTGCGGCTGATCGGCAGGAATATTTGGGCGCCGGTGAACGCGATGGCGCGATTTTCCTTGAAGCACGCCGTCGATGATTGGAATCCGGCCGGAGAAGTACAAATTGACCTGAATGTCTCAGACTCGCTGGCGGTGGATCTCCCGCCCTCGGACGTGGTGTTCATGAATCCACCGCGCGCTCCCTGGTACATGATGGACACGCGGCAGAGGGAACATACCCGCCGTATTTTGCGGGCGCGTCGGCCCGGCGAAGTTGACATCGGCATGGTGTTCGTCACCCACGGTTTGGACGCGCTCAATTATGGGGGCGTTCTGGGAGCGATGCTTCCGCCGGAAATCCTGACCCTGCGGTCCGCGGAACGATGGCGGCGTGAAACGCTCGAGCGTGGAAGCCTCCGTTTCCTGGGCGACATGGGGGAGTTCGACTTATACTATTACGGTGGAGCAGGAGTCGCCGCGGCGGTGATCTCGAAGCTGGACGGCGATCAAAACCAAGGCGGAATATTCCGCGCGGCCAAATGCGGAAATGATTTCGGCAGTCCAGAAGAGGCGTTGCGGATGCTCAGGAAAATCGGTAGCGTGAATCCGGAAGGCTCTTCAAGCGGCAAGGATTGGTGGCTATTCGATATTCCGGTGAAAGAGTTCGCGCACAAACCGGTTTGGCGCGTCGTCCCACCGCCATTGGAGCGCGCGATATCCGAATTCCGCGGGGCGGGGGGGCCACGGTGGGAGAATTGTTCGAAATTGGAGAAGAAATCATCACCGGCAACGACAAGGCGTTCCTGTTGAATCAAGAGCAGTACGACTCTCTGCCGAGAGGCGAACGGAAATTTTTCCGCCGCGCGGCCGGGGACGATTCCATACACGGAGGACGCGTGAGCGATTTTTCCTGGCTATTCTACCCCCACGGAAACCCGAAAATCGAAATCCCGGACGAAAATTGTCTCCGCCGCCGACTCCCGGTCTACTTCGAACGGCACCTGGAGAGCCGTCGACAATCCCTCAAGCGTCGGTCGACGCGGGCAAAGCCCCTCAATTGGTGGGGCCTTTCCGAAAGGCGCGCTTCGTGGGTGCTGGACGGGAGACCGCGGATCATATCCAAGCGCGCCGTGGGACGGGGCGGCTTCGCCATCGACCCGAAAGCCGAATTCGCGACCGTTCAAGGATTCGCGAGGCTTCCGAATCCAATGCACCACGGAGAACAATATTCACCTGTCGATCTCGCTCACGGATATTTGTCATTGTTGAACTCCGAAGTATTCGAGAAAATCCTGGCGCTTTATTTTTCCAGGGTTCCGGGTTGGGATTTCGCGATTGATTCGAAACGCGTCGCCGACTTGATTCTGCCGAACTTGTCGGAGCGCGCGCGCGATCCGGACACCTCACGATTAATTTTCCGTTTGATCGAGCTGGGGCGCGAGCCTTGCTTCGGTGGCCGTGCGGGACGCAACGAGATCGACCAAATCTCAGCGACGCTGTACGGCTTGGATTTTCACGACGGGGAGTGAGATTTTGCCTCTACCACTGGTGTGTCCAAATCGATCCTCTTTGAACTCCCACTTCGGAAAAGTTCTCAACATATTCGTCGACGCGCTCGAAGACAAACGGAAGCTGGCGTTTTCGAAGGAGTGGAAATCGGGGTTCGCCGCCGCGGAATTGACCGGAGGAGACTGCGAAAATGCGACGAGAAACCTCGGAAAGCGAGCGGTGAGGGCAGCGCCGTTGAGGGAAATCCGCAACGGCCTTTGGGCCTGGATCGGCTACAGAGAGGAATGGACCCGGGATGACACTGGAAAAAATCGCGATGAATTCACTTTCCACTCCGCGT
>JANQKA010000018.1 GCA_028281405.1 Hasllibacter sp.
ACCGCCGACGGGCGTGCTTCCCCCGCGGGGGTCGGAATTCCGGTGGATCCATCGAGGCGGCGGGATTCCCGGCTCGGTGGCGGCCCGCCCGCGCCGGTCGCCGGTGTTCCGGGTCGGTCGATCGCGGATCCCGCAACCGACGACGGGTGTGATTCTCCCGCGGGGGTCGGAATTCCGGTGGCTCCATCGAGGCGGCGCGATTCCCGGCGCGCTGGCGGCCCGTCCACGCCGGTTTTCGGTGTTCCGGGCCGGTCGATCGCGGAACCCGCAACCGCCGACGGGTGTGATTCCTCCGCGGAGGGCGGAATTCCGGTGGTTCCATCGGGGCGGCGCGATTTCCGGCGCGGTGGCGGCCCGCACGCGCCGGTCGTCGGTGTTCCGGGCCTGTCGACCGTGGAAACAGGAACCCCCGACAGGTAAGATTCCGCCTCGGCAAGGGGAGGGAATCCCGGGCGAACCGGAGGCGCCCCCGGGGCGGACGGTGGAACCGCGCCGAACGCCCCGTCGGGGAACCGCGGGCTTCGGGTCAACGCAGCGCCTCGATCGGGCCGTCCGGGCTTCCGGTGACGAATTGCCGGAGATGCGGATCCTCCGCGGTGTCCAATTCCGACACCGGTCCGTGCCATCTGATCTTCCCGCCGTGCAGCATCGCCACGTTGTCCGCGATGGTCCGCGCGCTCGACATGTCGTGGGTGATGACGACGGTGGTGGCTCCCATTTCCGTGACGATTCCGCGGATCAGGTCGTTGATGACGCCCGACATGATCGGATCGAGCCCCGTGGTTGGCTCGTCGAAGAAGATTATTTCCGGTTCGGAGGCGATGGCCCGCGCGAGGCCCACGCGCTTCTGCATGCCGCCGGAAAGCTCGGCGGGGTAGAGGTCCGCCACGTCGGGAGACAGGCCGACACGGCGCAGCTTCTCCACGGCGATTTCCCGGGCCTCCGCCTTGGGACGCTTGAGCGACCCGCGCAGAAGCCGGAACGCGACGTTCTGCCAAACGGTCATGGAGTCGAAGAGCGCGCCGCCCTGGAACAGCATTCCGAACCGGGCGAGGAACGCGTCGCGGTCGGCGCGGGTCGCGTCCCGACCGTCCACCTCCACGGTTCCGAGATCGGGCGAAACGAGGCCGAGAATGCATTTTATCAGCACCGACTTGCCCGTGCCGGACCCGCCGATGACGACGAGGGAGGTGCCCTTGGGCACCCCGACGGTTACGCCCCGCAGAACCTGGTTGGCCCCGAAGGCCTTGTGGACATCGACGAGATTTATCATGCGGAGAAGAACAGGTTGGTGAGCATGTAGTTGGCGGCGAGTATCAGGATCGACGCGGACACGACGGCGTTGATCGTCGCGCGGCCGACCCCGCGGGCGCCGCGGCCCGAGCGCATGCCGTGAAAGCATCCCATCGTGGCCACGATGAAGCCGAACGCGGCGCCTTTCCAGAGGCCGGAGACGACATCCCATCTCTCCAGGAAATCGACGGTGTTGCGCAGGTAGTTGGCGGAGTTGAACTCGAGCGTCGTCACCCCCACCAGCCACCCGCCGGCGATGCCGATCGCGTCGCCGACCCCCACGAGGACGGGAACCGACAGGGTCGCGGCCAGGACGCGGGGCGCGACGAGGTATTTCATCGGATCGGTCGAGAGGGTGACCAGCGCGTCGATCTGCTCGGTCACCTTCATGGTGCCGATTTCCGCGGCGATGGAGGCGGAGACGCGTCCCGCCACCATGAGGCCGCCGAGCACGGGGCCGAGTTCCCGGACCATGCCGATCGCGACTATGGACGGAACCACCGCCTCGGCGGAGAACCGCGCGCCGCCCGCGTATATCTGAAGCGCGAGGGCCCCGCCGGTGAAGAGCGCGGTCAGGCCGACCACGGGAAGGCTGAAATAGCCGATGTTCAGAAGAGCTTGGAGAAATTCCCTGAAGTAGAACGGGGGCCTCGGAATGTGGGAGACCGCGGCGAGCGCGAACAGCGCGACCTCTCCGACCATGCGGAGGCCCTCGAGGGTCGAGCGGCCGATGGCGGCGACCGGGTTCACGCGTATATCCTGTCGTGACGGGAGCCCAGGGAGGCGAGGATCTCGTAGCCGATGGTGCCCGCGGCCGCGGCGAGGTCGTCGGGCGTCTGGCGCGGGCAGAGGACATCCAGGGCGTCGGGGACTTCGGGAAGGTCGGTGACGTCGACCGAGATCAGGTCCATCGAGACGCGGCCCGCGATCGGCGCCGGGATATCGCCCGCCCACAGCACGCCGCTGCCCGAAATGGCGCGGAAGAGGCCGTCGGCGTACCCGCCCGACACCGTCGCGATGACCGTGGGCCTTTCCGCGGTGAAGGTGGCCGAATAGCCAACCGATTCGCCGGGCGACAGGCGGCGGGTCTGGATCACGGGCAGGGAGAGGCGGACGACCGGTTCGGCGTCCGCGAAGGGGAGTCCGCCGTAGAGGCCGATGCCGGGCCGGCACATGTCGAAGTGGTGGGCCGGGCCGATCAGCGTTCCGCCGGTCGCCGCGAGCGAGGCTGGGATATTCGTGTCGGCGATCATCTGCTTGAACATGGACAATTGGGCGGAGTTCATTGGATGCGACGGATCGTCGGCGCACGCAAGGTGTGAAATCGCGATTCTCGGGCCCTCGGCCAGGGCCGCGCCGCGGATGGCTCCCCAGTCGTCGGGCTCGAGTCCGAGTCGGTTCATGCCGGTGTCGAATTGCAGGCCGAAGGGGTGGCCGGGCAGGGCCGCGATGTGACGTTCGAACTGCTCGGGCGCGTTCAGCAGGGGAGTCAACGCCGCCTCCTTCAACAGGCGCGCGTCGCCGGCCATGTGGCCGGAGCCGATCATGATTTCCGGCCCTTCCCCGAGGGCCCGGCGCAACGCGGCTCCCTCTTCGGCGATGGCCACGAAGAACACGCGGGCCCCGGCCCCGGCGAGGGCCCGCGCGACGCGGGCGGCTCCGAGGCCGTAGCCGTCGGCCTTGACCACCGCGGCGGTTTCCACCTTGGTCATGGCGTCGAGGGCGCGCCAATTCCTGACGATTGCGGATAGGTCGATGGTCAGTGTTCCGGTGGGCATGCGCGCGGGTTTGCCCACGGTGGAATCGCGGGTCAAGTGGCCGTTCGGTGGTGGGTTATGGAGCGGTGCCGTCCGGGGTTTACAGGTTCGGCCGGATTTTCCGCATCCGCCACTCATGGGATTTGCGGCGGAAACCGTGGAGCGGGGCAGGACTTTCGGGTCTCCCGCCGCGACGCGCCCGGGCGGTTGGGGACTTCCGGGTCGCCCGTCGCGACACGCCGGGCTGGCGGGGTGCCGGGGCGAGGACGGACTCCGGGTCCGGTTCCTCGGACTCGCCAATTCGGTTGCGGAGAACATGTCGGCGGAACGGTCGCCGCCACCGCGCCGCCGCCACCGCGCCGCCGCCTCCGGCGTCACCTGCTTCGCGGATCAGGGCCAGCAGATGAACTCCCTTGGCGCGGCGGACGCCGCGCATAACCGTGGGCGGGGACTCGGATCCTCCATTGGAGCGCCGGCGGTTATGATGATATCGTCGAATCCCGGAAGGATGACGGCGTCTCCATCGCCGCTTGGAGTTGGAGTAGGATGGAGGGCGCTTCCCCGCGCAGGCTTCGGCACTTGGTCGATTCGGTTGTCGAAGGCAACGAGGTGGGTCGTGTGGACCGGAGAACGTGGCGTGGCCGGGCTGATGGACTCGCGGCATCCCGGTTGGATGGCGTCGTCTTCATCGTCGCTTGGATATGGAGAAGGAAGGAGGGACGATTCGCCGCGCCGGATTCGGTGCCGGATCGATTCGGGTGTCGGAGGCAACGAGGTGGGTCGCGTGGACCGGCGAACGTGGCGTGATCTGGCTGTTGGTCTCGCGGCATCCCGGCAGGATGACGGCGTCTCCATCGACGCATGGTGTTGGTGAAGGATGGAGGGGCGTTCCCCCGAGCCGGATTCGGCGCCGGGCCGATTCGGGGGTCTCGGGATTCGCGGTGGGTCGCGTGGACATGTGGTTCGTGGCGTGGTCGGGCTCATGGTCTCGCGGCATCCCGGTTGGATGGCGGCGTCTCCAGCGTCGCTTGGACTTGGAGAAGGAAGGAGGGACGATACACCGCGCCGGATTCGGTGCCGGATCGATTCGGGTGTCGAGTGATTCGAAGTTGGATTCGAGGTCCGGCTAACTTTGGCTCGCTGGGCCGATGGTCTTGCAGGGGATCTCGGTGGGACACTTCATCTGCGGATTCGGGGCAGGGTCAATTCGGGTGACGAGGGCGTCGAAGTGAGTTGCGTGGACCAGCGAACTGTGGCAAGGTGGGACGATGGTTCCGCAGGATCCCGATTGGATACTGGAGTCGCCGTCGCCGCTTGGAGTTGAACAGAAAAGGAGAAGCGATTCGCCGCGAAGGGTCCGGCACTGGCCGATTCGGTCACCGCTGGTCTCCGCCAGGGGCCGCGAAGGAAGGCTCGCATCGCGTTCCGTCATCCGGTCCTCGTCTGACCGATTCGGACGTGGAGGAGAATCTCCTGTTGACGGCGACCGGTTGGCCGATTACATTGGCGCATCCTTGTGCTCCCGCCCTTCAAGGAGTCGAATCGGGTGGGGCCGCGGAGGATCGCCGCACGAAGGTCGGCTCCGGGATCTGCTCGATGGACGGTCCCGCCGCCCCCGCCATCCGCGGCCAGTGGTCGGCGGCGGGTGCCGACGAGGAGTTCATCTCGACCGGCGCGGAAACGGCGCGCCGGATCGGCACTCCCCCATGGGGGGCGTTCAAAATCAGCCAAGCGCGCTTGGCGAACACGGGAGAAGGACACATGGTTATCACCGATGAACTCCGTGCGGACATCGAAAAGTTGGTCGAGGACAAATTCGAAGATTTGGAGCGACAACGTCGCGCTGGTTCGAACTCCTCCAACGGGGGACCAACGGAAACAGCCAAGCCTCTCTTGGTGAACATGGGAAATGGGCGCTTGATCATCACCGATGAACTCCGCGCGTTCGTCGAACAGTTGGTCACGGACAAATTCGGCGATCTGGCGCGGTATGTCGAATTGGAGATAACCGGCGAGTTCTCCGATGAGACGCTTCCGGGTGATTTCCTGTATGTCAAGGTCTATTTCGAAAAGGGCCTGACGCGGGAGAAAATGCGGGAGATAAATTTCTCCAGAAAATTCAGAGAACTTCGCGGCGAAATCCTCGACGCGACGCAGGACGATGCGTACCCCGGCTACACCATGGTCCGGGTTATGGAAGCGG
>JANQKA010000019.1 GCA_028281405.1 Hasllibacter sp.
GGGAGATCGAGGAACCGCTGAAGCAGGCCCGGCGGGAATTCGCGGTTCAATTGCCACGCCAGGAAGCAGATGAAGCCGAGGCAGGCCGCGGCGTAGACCAGCGCCACCCGCAAATCGACGCGGGCCCGGACCCGCAGGAAGGCCACGAGGAAGATCGCGAGCGCCAGGACGAATCCCAGGAGCGACGACAGCGCGAGCAGAAGGGCGAACCATCCCAGCGTGGCCCAAAGGCCGTGGGGCGCCTCCCCGTCCTCGCCGCCCCTCTCCCGGTCGGCGAACAGGTGGTGGCCCTCGGGAGCGCGCATCATCCAAAAGAGCAGAATCAGCGCGCAGACGAGGGTTACGGCTCCCACGAACACCGGAAACACCTTGTCGCCCAGGCGGTCGACCGAGAGGGCGTCGAAGAACGCCACCGCCACATAGCCGAGCACGACGAGAAGAAAGACCAGCGGCGCGCGCTTGGACCCCGTCGGCACATCGTCGTTTCCAAGGATTTGCTTGGCCGAGCGGACACCCACGATAATCGAGACGAGGGTCAGCGCGACCACCGCGATCGTGATCGGAGAGGCGACGTATTCCAAGCCGGTTTCGAATCCGGAGCGGAATTTGGATCCCGCCACCTGCACCGCCTGATTGGTGAATTTTTCGGCCTGGGTGGACAGCACGAAGCCGATCAGGAACGCGGGACGCGACCATTCGAACCGGCGAAGGAATATTCCGACGAGGCCGATGGCGAACAGCGAGACGAGATCGCCGAGATCCTGCCGCGACTGGAACGCCGCGAAGGCGATGACCATGAACAGGAACGGAGCCAGGAGCGTGAAGCGGATCGTGGTGAGTTTCGCGATCTGGCCCGACAACAATATGCACAGGCCCGCGCCCACCACGTTTGCCAGCGCGAGGGACCAGACGATGGTGTAGGTGATGTCGAGTTCGTAGCGCACCATGTTCGGCCCGGCGGTGTAGCCGAGAAGCGCGAGGCCTCCGAGGAACACCGCCATGGACCCCGATCCGGGAATGCCGAATATGAGCGTCGGGACGAGTCCGCCGCCCTCCTTGGCGTTGTTGGAGCTTTCGGGGCCGATGACTCCGCGGATGTCGCCGCGGCCGAAGTTCGACTTGTCCTTCGCGGACTGCACCGTGAATCCGTAGGCGATCCAGTCGACCACCGACCCTCCGAGACCAGGAATCACCCCCACCAGGACGCCGACCGCCGAACACTTCACCGACAGCCAAATGTTGCGGAACCAGTCGCGCAGCCCCTCGAGCCAGCCCTCGCCGAGGCCGCCGTCGCGGGAAATGGCGCGGTCCTGCCGCAGCAGCGCGACAATCTCTGGAATGGCGAATATGCCCAGGCCGACGATGACGAGGCTGAAGCCGTCGATCAGATAGGGCACGTCGTAGGTCGACATCCGCAGGCTTCCCCCGGCCGGGGCTTCGCCCACGGTGCCGATCATCAGCCCGAGGCCGGCGGCCGCCACGCCCTTGATCGGAACGCGGCCCGACAGGATCGCCACCATGGATAGCCCGAGAATCGTGATCGCCAGCATTTCCGGGATCGCGAAGGCCAGGATCAGCGGCCGGGCGATCAGGATGAAGAAGGTCAGCACGACCGCCCCCAGCAGTCCCCCGAAGAGCGAGGACACGAACGCCGCGGAAAGCGCGCGGGCGGCCTGACCCTGCTTGGACAGCGGAAACCCGTCGAGGACGGTCGCCTGCGACGCCGTCGACCCGGGAATGCCGAGCAGCACGCTGGCGAAAGTGTCCGATGTCGGCACGACCGCGACCAGTCCGACCATCAGCGCGAGGCCGGAAACCGGATCCATTCCGAAGATGAAGGGAAGCACCAGGCTGAGGCCCGCGATGCCCCCGAGGCCCGGAAACACACCGACCGAGAGGCCGAGAAGCACCCCGACGACGAGAAACGCGATCTGTTCGGGCTGGAGGATGAGCGAGAAGGCTTCCCCCAGCGCGGGAAGCGCGGTTGCTATCAGGTCCATTGAAACAATCCCGTCCGGAGAATGGACGGGCCGCTCACGCGGCCCGCCCGGTCAAGGTCAGTTCAGGGAGACGCCGTAGTCGTCCTGAAGCCACTCGATGACGAATTCCTTCGCGGCGTCGGGAACTTCCGTGGCGGACGCCTTGGCGGTCCGGGCCGCGTCGCCCGTCATCTGCGGATAGGCCCCGAGCGTGGCGGCCGCCATCCGGGCGAAGTCGGGGCGGGCATGGACCGCCTGGAACGCCTTGGTGAAGGTCGCGACGGTGTCGGCGTCGGCCCCGCCCGGCAGGAACACCATCTTCTGGGCCGGGAATCCGGCGATGAAGAAGGCCTTCCACGCGTCCCAGGAGTCGCCCGAGGTGCGGCAGGCCGGGGTCGCCTCGCAGACCTCCTTGAAGGTCGGGATGTCCGGGAAGGTCGGATCGCGGACGATGTTGCCAGCGTCGTCGAGCGCGCCCCAGGTCATCATGGGCTTGGCCAGCCCCTCCTCGACCAGCGGAACGACGGATTTGAGGTAGGCGGGCGAGGTCTGGTAGTCGATGTTGGCCTCGCCGCGCTCGAACATCAGGCGTCCGTCGCCGCGTCCGGAGATTCCGAACACCGGGTCGACGTTCATGCCGAGCATCTTCCACGCGAGGTTGGCCACCAAGTCGAGGCGCGTCGCGCCCTGCGATCCCCAGATGAAGTCGGTGTCCTGAAGCGGCGTCGCGTCCAAGCCGTCCATCATGTCGGCCAGATCGGGGTGCAGGTAGGAGACGCCGCCGACGCCCGAAGCCAGCACGACCTGCCAGTCGTCGTATTCGTACCGCACGCGCGGGTCGCCCAGAAGATAGGGGAACTGGGTGGACCCGGAGGTGCCGAAGATCACGGTCCCGTCGGTGGACCTCTGGTTCTGGAACCAGTTGGCGCCCTTGGTGGAGCCGGCTCCGGGGCGGAATTGGACCTGGACGGTGGGTTTGCCCGGCAGCGCGTCCGAAAGGAGCGGGGCGTAGAAGTTGGCCCAGCGCGCGGACCCGCCCGATTCCGAGAACGGAATCACGAAGTCGATGGTCTTGCCGGAAAAATCGACGCCGCCGTGGCTGCCCGCGTTGGCGGTCGCGGCCAGCGCGGCCGCGGCGATGGAAAGCGCCACGCGGCGCGTGAAAGAAGTGGTCATGGATGTCCTCCCTGTGGGCCGGGCGTTGGTGCCGCGGCCTCCCGGATCGCACCGTTGCGCGCGAACCTTGCGTCAACCTTGCACGAATCGAATTTTTCGCAACCAATTCTCCGCGGTTCGAAGCCCGTCCCCGCGTGCGGGGCTCGGTCATCCGCTGGTCGGTGCCGGTCGGTTGCTGGCGCAACCCGTCCCCGCGGGCGGGGCTCTGTCGCCACACGGCGAGGGGAGGTCCTCCCGACCCGCAGCCCGTCCCCGCGTGCGGGGTCAGGAGGCGGCACCGGCGCGCGGAGGCCCGCCATCCTCCGCGCGCGGCCATGGTCGCGGCTTGCCCGTCGCCCCGCCTCGCGAACCGGCCCGTCGGAGGCGCGCGGTTCGATCAACCGAGTTTCGGAAGGCCCGCCCGTCCCGCGCGGATGCCCCGCGCCGCGAACCGGCGCGGCTGCGGAATGCGCGGCGGTTCCGCGCGAATCATCGGCGAATCACGGAAGGTGCCCGGGACTCGCACCCGTTCGCGGGCGAAAGCGGCCCGCACCCACCCGCGGACCGTCCCCGCCAACTCCGCGGAGCCACCGAGCATATCCCGAAGACCCGGGCGATTAGGAAAACGCCGCCGGGAACAAATAGTCCGGGCCATCGACGAACCCGACTTCCATGCTTTCGGCCGTCTGGGCCGAATCCGAGGAATCAACGACGGAGTCGCCGCCGGTCCCGTCCGGGATGTCGGTGTCGAAATCATCAAATTCCATGAATTCGCCGACGCCGTCGTCCACGACGAAGTCGGAGATTCCGTCCGCCCCGGAACTGGAATCCTCCAAATTCAAATCTGGCGAATCCTGGAAATCGGCCAGCCAAACATCTCCGTCGGCCGGGGTTTCAGGGAACACAGTCAAATCATGGTCCAAATACATTTCGCAGATGGCGGGCGTCCCGCTGTCAATGCTCTCTTGAATCACCCCCTTTCCGTCTTCTTCAAAGACAACGGCGGCGACCTCCATTTCGTCCACGGCGCGAACCGCCGATTCCCTGTTGGAGGAGCATCGGAGTCGCGCGGGCCTCGCGCGCATGGAGGTTGCGCTGAACGTCCCGCCCCACACCGGTTGGTCCCTGCGCCGCCGCGCCGCCGCGCCCCCGGCCAAGCGGGCACGGCGCGGTGTCAAACCCGGCTCGCCGGCGCGCTTCGACCCCGCTCCCGCGAAGGAAGTCGTCCGGCCGACTCCGCCCGCGCCAAGCCCGGCGTTCCTCTCCGGCTGGCCGCGTGGAACCCCGGACGCGTGGGAATGATTGAACCCCCGGCCCCCTCGTGCCACGCTCCGTCCATGCTGATCGTATTGATCGAAGACAACGCGGCCCTCGCCCGCGGCATCGCGTATCGCATGGAGGACGGCGGCCACGCTGTCGACCTCCTGTCCGACGGACTCGACGCGGAGGATTACCTGAGGGGCGGCGTCGGCGACCTGATCATCCTCGACATCAATCTCCCGCGGCGCAGCGGACTCGCGTTGTTGCGGGAAATGCGGAGGCGTGGCGACGCCCGGCCCGTGATTCTGCTGACCGCGCGCGCGGACACCGACGACCGGGTCGCCTGCTTGGACGCGGGAGCCGACGACTACCTCGTCAAACCCTTCGAGATGGCCGAGTTGGAGGCCCGGGTGCGGGCGCTGTCGCGCCGGAGCGCGCGGGCGCCGCGCCGGGAGATATCCTGCGGTCCGCTGACCTTGGACATCGGTGCCCGGAGCGTGACGGCCGGTGGCTCCGATCTCGACCTTCCCAGGCGCGAATTGTCGGTGCTCGAGACGCTGATGTCCGCGTCGGGGAGGACCGTGTCGAAGGAGCACATATTGGACCGAACCTACGGTACCGGAGCCGATGTCGAGGAAACGGTGGTCGAGGTCCACGTCTCCCGCCTCCGGAAACGGCTGAGGCCGCACGGAATGGCGATCCGGACGCGACGGGGCCTGGGTTACGCGCTTGTGGCCGAAGCGTGAGGACCGCGTCCCTCCGCCTCCGCCTGACGGCGATCATCCTTGCGCCGCTTCTACTGATTTCGACCGCCGTCGGCCTCTGGCGGGTCGACCAGGCCCGCGACACGGCCCGGGATCTGTTCGACAAGGCCCTGCTGTCCGCCGCGCTCGCGATCATCATCGACGTCGACCGGTCCGACGGGGACGCGATTTCCGTGGAGACCCGCGACATCCTCAAAGACAGTTCGGGCGGTCCCGTGTTCTATCACGTCTACGCTCCCGACGGGATTTTCGTCACCGGATACGCCACGCCGCCTGTCGCCCCGGCGGGCGCGCGCCCGGATCGGGAGGCGACGCCGACGTATTACACCGCCAGTTGGCGGGGCGTGCCGGTGCGCGTCCTCAGAATTCGCGACACGACCGAGATCGGGGGCTACGCGGGATCCTACACGTTCACCGTTTGGCAGGATCTGCGGACGCGGGACGCGTTCGTGCGAGGCCTCGCCCGGCGGGGGATGACGGTGATCGGCGTCCTGATCGCGACGGTCGCCCTGGTGGTTTGGTTCGGCGTGGCCGTGGGGCTGCGTCCACTGCTGGATCTGGAGGACGCGATCTCGCGCCGTTCGGCGGACGACCTCTCCCCGATCGCGCGTCCGGTGCCCGCGGAGACGCGGGGCCTCGTCCAAAGGTTGAACGCGCTGTTCGGAAAGGTCCGGTCGGAAATGGAGGCGCGGGCGCGTTTCCTGTCCGACGCCGCGCACCAGTTGAGGAACCCTCTCGCGGGAGTCCGGGCCATGGCCGAAGCGGTGCGGGACGCTCCCGACGACCGGAGCCGGCGGCTGCGCGCCGGAGAGCTCGTGGCCTCCGCCGACGCGGCCGCCGATCTCGCCGAAAGGCTTCTGAAAATGGAGCGCGCCCGCGCCATCGCTCCTCCGGACACGGAGATAGACCTACGGGAGGTGGCGCGCGCCGCCGCCGCCGATCACCCCGGCGCGCCGGTGGCTCTGGAGTTGCCCGACGCGCCGATGATCGCCCGGGGCGACGCGACCATGTTGAAGGAGGCGGTGACAAATTTGATCGACAACGCCCTCGTCCACGGCGGGCCCGGACTGAGCCGCGTCGAGCTCGGCGTCGCCCCGGTCGGCGATGGATTCGAAATTTCGGTCGACGACGACGGGGCCGGCATCCCCGAAGGATGGGAGGAACGCGCGCGGGCGCGTTTCGCCCAGGTCGAAACCGGGCCGGGGTCGGGATTGGGTCTCGCCATAGCCGACGCGGTGGCGGCCAGCCACGGTGGGGCGATGAGATTGCTGGCCGATCCTCCCGGGCTGAAGGTGATCCTGCGGATTCCGGGACGGCGGCCAGCGGCTTAGCCGACGCGGGCGAGGTGGCGCATCATTGCGTCAGCTGCATAGGCGGGTGCGGGGCGGCGGCGCATCGCGGCGTCCGCCGATGACGGGCTGGGGAGTTCTCGGGAAAGAACCGCGAGCCCAAGTCGGATGTCGCTCCTGGCGAGATTGGAGGCCATCCCAAAGGGTGGAATCATACGCGCAACACCGGAAACCGTGGCGCGGTCCAACCGGTACACTGCGCCGCGTCCGCCCCGCGGGCGAAATCCTCGACGGAATGGCCTCCAACGGCATCGGCATCCGGCGCGGGAAGTCCGGCATCCCGGGACGTCTCGGCGGGGATGATCAGCGGCCCCATGCCGCGCCGGGATCAGACCTCTCCGTCCGGCCGTCCGCCGCGGGCGGGCGCCAAACCCAACGCACTGCCAGCGGATTCCGGCTGAACCACTTCCTGTCCTCCGCGTCTCGAGACCGTTCGCCTGCCAGGTATCCTCGGCTTCGGCGGTGCTCCGGGTCGAATAACTTTCGATGGCTCTCCAACAAGGCAGAATCTACCGTCCCGGAGTTCGATTTACCCGTTCCTGAGGCCCCTCAGGGTCTCGATAGCTCTGAATAGCGGGATGCGCCCGGGATGCAGGTTGGCGTTCAAAATAAGGCTTCTGAGTGTTGGTTAATCACCAGATACTAAACACGTTGCCAATTCCATCGGCATGCCCGAAGCTCACCCGCCGACACCGGGGGCGTCGCTCATCAACTCCAATCGCCGATGGCGATCAAGCGATTTCGCAACGAGGTCAAATCGAATCCAAAAGGAAGGCATCTTTCGCGCGAAACAGTTGCGGTGGCGGGCGAACTTCGATTCTCGGCGTTGACCATCGGAAACGGGGATCGCTCCGCGGCACGCGAGCCCAAGCCGACGATGTGACAAGCATGACGCTCTCCACATCTGACTGGCCGACAGACCACCCCGCCCAACTCCACGGGAAACCGAGCCGTCAAGGGCGCGCCCAAACGAGCGGATGAGGGACCACTTCTCCGAACATCCCACGCGTCCAGCAGGGAATTGGACGACGACATTGGAAAATTGCCATCCCGAACATTCGACGGTCCCGGTCCCTCCCGCGCTCAAGTAAACGCCGCCGAGAACAAATAGTCCGCGCCATCCACGATCGCGACTTCCACGCCCTCGTCCGTCTGGTCCACATCCAAGGAATCAACAGCTGGGGCAACGCCGTCCCCATCCCCGGCCGTGGCTTCGATTGCGGCATCTCCCACGAATTCGTCATCACCATTGTCCACGGAGAAGTCAGAAATTCCACCCGTCCCGGAATCGAGATCCCCCGGGTTCGAATCGGGAGAACCTTCAACCTCAGTCAGCAGAGCATCCCCATCGGTCGGAGTTTTGGAGACTTCTTCCGCATCGCGCCCGTATTCCAAATCGGTGACGGCGGGGTCTACGGCGTCGGAGGCGACATTGACCAAACCCGCTCCATCTTCGTTCAAAACTTCGGCGACGATTTCCAATTCATCTTCGGAGCGCAACGCCGAACTCGGCGCGAGCTTGATTTTGAAAGTCTGCCGAGTGGTCGCACCATGATCATCGGTCGCCTCCACGGTGATCAATTTTTCCCTTCGAGAACCAGGAAAACCCACGAAAGTTCCAGTTATAGAGTTTCCGACCACGGTCAAGCCAGTACCAGACAAACCATTCACCGAGTATGTCAACGTGGACCCAGCGTCGGGATCGACGAATCCCGCGGAAATATCTCTCCTTATCTCTGATCCCGCACTGGCGGTTATATCCCGAAATTGCGCCGAGATCTTGGGAGCGGTATTGACGTGAACAACAACGGAGGGTATAACGTTGTCTCCTACAACCGCGTAGGGTTCTCCTTTTCCCTCCCTGAAGCCAAATAAGAGTTCGAATTCCGTATTGGTGTAGTTTCCATTTGAGTTTCCTTTATAACTATTACTCAGTTTTCCTGCTATTGTATTCTGAGTAGTAAACCGAATTCCGTTCCACGATCCTTTGTGCAACAAGTGAACATCGTCAAGGTTACCCGAGCGATCAACCTCCCCGAGTCTGCCAATTGCCATCCGACCCTGTGCGTATTGACCGTCACGATCATTATAGAGGAGTCCCAATTCGATTGGGGTGATCGTTCTGTCTTTCGTGAACACAATAGATTCATTTCTTAAAATCCTTCCATCCTGATCGGAACTATAAACACGTGGGTACAAAATTTCGGGATCCCTGTTATCCTGCCCGGTATTCGCCTCCACATTAAGGAAAAATTGCTGCTGACGGGATCCGCCGTTTCCGTCATCGGCCCTAACGATGATTTTATAGTTGCCGGGATTATTGACGGTGCCTGTGATTCTACCGTTGCCGGAGTTGTAATTCAAGCCGATTGAAGAAAGCGGCAGCCGATTGGGCCCCACCTCGAATGAAAGCGTCAGGGGATCACCGTCGGGATCGCTGAACACAGCCTTGACCGGAATGGGCAGAATACCCCTGTCCTCAAGAACTGTTCGATTCCGCAAAGTGAACGGTTGGTTTTCCGGTGGCCGGTTTGATACTAACTTAAATTGGTCGGATACGGTATAGCCATGAACATCCATCGCCGTCACCGTGATCGTTTTCTCGGTGATACTTCCGGAAAATCCCGAAAATGATCCCGATATCACACCATTTTCCACAATTAATCCGGTCCCATCCAAACCGTCCACAGCAAACGTCAGAGATCCAGGGTCGGGATCATCGAATCCCGAAGAGAGATCGATCGAAGAGATACTCCAATCCCTTCGAACAAAAATATCCTCAAAGGGCGACGATGTCGATACTTTTGGTATTGTGTTGACAGCGACATTGAATGTCGGGAGCAGGTAGTCATCTGGTCCAAAAGTCGCGTATTTACGGTTGGCCCCTCCATCATGCACCCTCAAAATTATTTCGAAGGAATTATTCGTCCATCGTCCGTGTGACGCTCCCACATAATTTTCATTGAGCGTTCCCGATATCACCCCATCGTTGATGGACAAGCCGAACCTCGCATCATTCAGGCGCACCCAATGCGAGTCGTCGGCGACGCCATCCGCATCCCGCAGTCTCCCCACATGTGCTTCATAAGTCAACGTGTCGTTGTCGGGGTCGCTGAATAATGGTTTCACATCAATCGGAGTAATCGCCTCGCCCTTCACGAATAACACGGAATTGTCCGGGAGTATTCTTGTTTCATCCGGTTTTGCGGTGCCATCGTCCAACCGTTCAACCAATATTTCTGGATCTCGATTACCAAGAGAAATATTTGGATCCAACGCGGTAATTAGAAAACCTTGGCTATGGGTTCCGCCCTTGCCGTCATTGGCCTCAACCGTGAGCGCATGCACGGCAGCGTCCGTGATTGTTCCGGTAATTTCACCTGTAGAATCACTGTAGGACAAGCCGATCGATGCGAGCGACCCTCGATCGGGTCCAACAGAGAATGAATACTTCAAATCATCGCCGTCCGGATCCCGGAACGCGGCATCGACCGCGATCGGCGTAATTGCGCTACCCGTCAGAACACTTCTATCCCGTAGACCAAACAGATTGTCAACCGGGGCCGAGTTTATCAGCAATTGGATTTCGTCGGTGGTGGTCGCGCCGTGTTCATCCGTCGCGGTCACGATGATGGTCTTCTCGGATCCGCCCCCCGGATGGCCATTGAAAGTTCCCCAAATCGTGTTGTTCGTGAAATTCAGTCCGGTTCCCTCCAACCCGCTCACCGAAAACGTCAACGTGGATCCAAGGTCGGGATCCTCGAATCCAGCGGAAATGTCGACTGAACTAATTCTCGCTCCCGACGTGACGAATATATCGTCCAAAGGAGACGAATTCGATACCTCCGGCGCCGTGTTGACCGTGACGTTGAAAGTTGGAATAAGGCCAAAACTGTACGTGCTATCACCGATTCCCCTGCCCTCCACAAACCCGACAATCGCGTCTCCGCCCCCTCTGGCAAGCATTGCGATTTCAAAGGAATCATCGGTGTATGTTCCATCCGCCGCCCCCATGTAATTCATATTGAACGTACCCGACAAAACTGCATCTGAAAAACTCAGCCCGAAGTTGGAAGAAGTTAATCCTTCCATCGCACTCCAATCTCGAACTCTGTCCGCCACTCCAAACCTTCCCACGCGGACTATGAAAGACAAATCTTCCCCGTCCGGTTGATTGACCAGGAGACGAAAGTCGATCGGCGTTATCTCCTTCCCTTTCGTGAAGACAACCTCTCCGTCCGCGATAATCCTGGTTTCGTTCGGATCATCCGAGTCCTGCAGGACTGGAATCAACACCACTGGAGCCGGATTTGTTTGATCCGGAGCCCGGTTCTCCGCCGTCAATGTGAACGTTTGACTGAATACTCCTCCCTTACGGTCATCCGCTTTGACGGTGATTGAATGGGTGGCCGCTTCCGAGATGCTTCCCGTGATCAGCCCTTCACCGGGATTGTATGACAAGCCCGCGGGCAATCCATTTTTTGACCCCGTCTTGAAAGAAAACGTCAAATCGTCGCCGTCGGCGTCGTGAAACGCTTGGTCGACCACAATGGGCGTAATCGTCACGCCAGTCAGAACCGTTCTGTCCAGCATGCCAAACAAACTGCTTTCCGGATCCGAATTCAGATTCAGCGTGAATTGATTCGTCACATCGGCGCCATGCTCATCCGTCGCCGTAACGATAATCGTCCTCTCGGCTTCACCATCGGAAAATCCCGTGAAAGTCCCGGAAATTATATTGCCTCGCAAACTCAGTCCGGTTCCTTCCAGTCCCTCCACCGAGTATGTCAGCCTCGCCCCGCTGTCCGGGTCCGAGAATCCCGGGGAAACATCGATCGGGGATATCATCGTGCCAACCGCGACTGTTTTGTTCATATTGGACAAACTCGTCGCAATCTCCGGCGCAGAGTTGACTGTCACGTTGAATGTCGGAAGCAACCCCCAATCCCACACGCTTTCGGGATTGTTACTTGCCGCCCTTTGCGTATTCTCCTCAAGCCCAAAGTGCGCGAACCTTCGTCCGCCTTCGTTTCCGTCAGATACATTCAAAATGATTTCAAGGCGACCGTCTTCATAGCGCCCGAACGCCGATCCGACGGCACGCATGTAGTCTTCGTTGAATGTTCCCGATATCACCCCGTTTTCGAGGGTCAACCCGATGTTGGTGTGGTCGAGTTTAAGCCAGTGGCCACGGTCGCCGGGATTATCCACGTCCCTCAATCTGCCGACACGGACATCATAGGTCAACAAGTCGTTGTCCGGATCACTGAATAATGGTTTGATGTCAATCGGCGTAATTTCCCTTCCCTTCGTGAACACCACCGCGCCGTCCTCGAAAATCCTTGTTTCATTGACATTTCCGGTTCCTTGCAGGGGCTGGACCAGAACTACTGGATTTCGATCCACATGCCCCTGCGACCTGTTCACCGCGGTTATCGTGAATGATTGACTGTGAGTTCCACCGTTTCCGTCACTCGCATCGACGGTTATCTCATGGGAAGCCGGGGCCGCAATGGTTCCCGTGATCATCCCGGTTGAAATGCTGTATACCAATCCGGCCGGCAATCCATTTTGGCCATCCGCCGAGAAGGAATACATCAGGCTGTCACCGTCGGGATCGCGGAACGCTCCGTCGACCACGATTGGCGTTATGCTGCTACC
>JANQKA010000042.1 GCA_028281405.1 Hasllibacter sp.
GGACGTGGCGTTCTCCTGCGGTTTCGCCACGCCTTCGCATTTTTCCAAGTGCTACCGGGCGCACTACGGAACCACCCCCTACCGTGAGCGCGGAACGCAATCCACGCGTCTTTCGATCTGACCGCGACGCCCTTCTTTCAAACCTCGGGCTTCCCGATCACAGCCCTTGCACGCTCAGCCGCTCAGCCCGCCGCGCCGGTGCGCGAAGCGGCAACCCGGCAGCCGCCATTCGGCATTGGCGGCGCGGCCCGCCTCGCGCCAACCTCAAGCACAACGCCCATCCCGAAAGCGGAATCCGTTGACGGATTCAGAGACAGGCCAACCACCCGCGCCCCACTTGATTCGAGCGGCCCCGATCCTTCCCCTTCCCAGACAGCGCGGCTCCCCCGGATTCCGAGTCAGGCCCCCCAAGGTCGTGTTCCCGCCGTTGACTTCGATTCACGGAGACGCTTCCGCCTCCCTCGCCGGTCGGGTGAAACACCAACCTTGAACGCGGACCCCCTTCGTCGAATTCGCGTGTCGCCCCGCCAACCGCGCCCCACCCGATTCGAGCGGCCCCGGTCCTTCCTCTCCCCGCCAGCGCGGTTCCCCCATCGCGGCCCGCCGGAATCCAAGTCGGGATCCTCCAAGGCCGTGTTCTCACAGGGGACATCGATTCACGGCGTGATCCGCCGACCATCTCCGAACGGGTGGATCGTTCGCCTCGATCACGGAGACCCGTCGTCGAAATCGCGGATCGTCCCACCACCCGCGCATCACCGGATTGGTCCCGGACCCATTCTCCTTTCCCCGCCGGCGCGGAGGCACCGCCGCCGAATATCGGGAGGTCGAGGCCGCCGTCCCGTCGTCAAATTCAACTCCAACGCGGTCAACCGCCACCCGTCGCCGTACGAGTGGAGTGGCCGCTTCGGAAGTGGAGGCAGTCGTCGAAAGCCGTGGGCCGGGCATCCACCCGCGCTCCACCCGGATTGGCGCGGCCACGAATCTTTCTCCCTTCCCCTCCCCGACGCCTCGGCGCGTCCACCGCCTGTGCCAGGAAACTCCGCGACCGCCCGAACATCGCCACCTCCACCGTATTTCCTTCAAGAAATTTGACGATGGCGCCGGTTGGTCCGCATTCGACGACGGAATCCTGGTCGCCACGGAACCCTGCACGTCGGCGTTCGCCCGGACCGGAAGAGGCCCGGCCCCCGCCACTTGCCCCCGCCGGAGCCCCGGCCTAACGCGCGCCCATGCCGGAAACTCCCCATGACCGCCTTCTCGTCGTCGACTTCGGCTCCCAGGTGACGCAGCTCATCGCCCGCCGCCTGCGCGAGTTGAACATCTACTGTGAAATCCATCCGTTCCAGAACGTGGACTCCGATTTCCTGCGCGGGTTCGCTCCGAAGGCCATCATCCTCTCGGGCGGACCGGCCTCCGTCCTCGACGCGGACAGCCCGCGCCCACCCGAGCGGGTGTTCGACCTCGGCGTGCCGGTCCTCGGCATCTGCTACGGCCAGCAGGTGATGGCGCAAATGCTCGGCGGCGTGGTCGAGCGCGGAGGTGGCAACCGCGAGTTCGGCCGGGCGCGGGTGGAGCCGGGGCCCGGCCGGTCCCCCCTTCTCGCGGATTGGTTCGCGGACGGTCAGGAACAGGTGTGGATGAGCCACGGCGACCACGTTTCCGAAATTCCGCCGGGATTCAAGGTTCTCGCGACCTCCACCGGCGCTCCCTTCGCGGTCACCGCCGACGAGGACCGCCGCTTCTACGCCGTTCAATTCCATCCCGAGGCGCACCACACGCCACGCGGGAGGACGCTTCTGCGGAATTTCGCCCGAATCGCCGGCTTCCGGGGCGATTGGACCATGTCGGCCTACCGCGAAGAGGCCATCCGATCGATCCAAGACAAAGTCGGCGACGCCAAAGTCATCTGCGGGCTTTCCGGCGGCGTCGACAGCGCCGTCGCCGCGGTCCTGATCCACGAGGCCATCGGCGACGGTCTGACCTGCGTGTTCGTCGACCATGGGTTGCTGCGCCTGAACGAGGCGCGCGAGGTCGTTTCCATGTTCCGTGACGCCTACAACATTCCGCTCATGCACGCGGACGAGAGCGCGCTGTTCCTGACCGGTCTCGAGGGGGTCGTGGATCCGGAAGCGAAGCGGAAAACGATCGGCCGTCTCTTCATTGACGTGTTCCGCAAGCACGCCGAGGAGGTCGGTGGCGCGGATTTCCTCGCCCAGGGAACGCTCTATCCGGATGTGATCGAGAGCGTCAGCTTTTCCGGCGGACCCTCCGCGACCATAAAATCGCACCACAACGTGGGAGGGTTGCCGGAGGAACTGGGCCTCGAACTCGTCGAGCCCCTCCGCGATCTGTTCAAGGACGAGGTGCGCGCCCTCGGACGCGAGCTCGGACTTCCCGAATCGTTCATCGGGCGGCACCCCTTCCCCGGGCCCGGACTCGCGATCCGCTGCCCCGGCGAGGTAACCCCGGAAAAATTGGACATTCTGCGCCGCGCCGACGCCGTCTACATCGACCAGATCCGCAAGCACGGCCTCTACGACGATATTTGGCAGGCTTTCGCGGCGCTTCTGCCCGTCCGCACCGTCGGCGTCATGGGAGACGGCCGCACCTACGAACACGCATGCGTCCTGCGCGCGGTGACCAGCGTCGACGGCATGACGGCGGACTACTACCCCTTTTCCCACGAATTTCTGGGCGAAACCGCCACACGGATCATCAACGAGGTCGAAGGCATCAACCGGGTGACCTACGACATCACTTCCAAGCCTCCAGGGACGATCGAATGGGAGTGATGAGGCACACCGGCCTCCGGGAGCGGATCATCGGGCGCGCGATGGCCACGCGCGGGGATTTCCGAGAATCCGGTCCGTGTGAGCGCGGTCCCCAGGGCGATGAGCGCCCGCCCAACGCACCTCCGGGTGAAATTTTCCTTGCGGGTGGTCACCTCCAAGGCTACCCGCTCTCCAATATCCGAATTTCTTCAGAATTCAGGCCCACCGATGCTTGAACATCTCCTGCGCTACTCCAAGAGCATCCGAGACTTTCGCCGGGCCTCTCCCGCGGCTCCGGAGACGGCGATGGCTCCCGCCATGCAGGAATTGCTCCGCTCGACGCTGGCGGAAATTCCATCCGGCGAAGGCCTCAAAGTGGATCCGTTATTTCGGAAGCCGGGTGCCGGACGACCCGATTTTGCGCTGATTCGTCCGAGCGCATCCGCTCGTGCCTTCGTTGAATTGAAGTATTCGCCACCACCCAAACTCAATGATCCGGATTTCGTCCGTCTCACGGACGCGCAAACGCCGGTAGCCGAACCCGCGCGTCCCCTGCAGGGAGACGGAGATCACTTGGAGCTCCGCTGCGACGGTTCGGGCCGGGTGATGGGGTTGTCCTCCTCCTTGCAATTGTTCATGGTTGGCGGGTATACGGTTCTTAAACGCTGGATGAGGAGCAGGATCGAACAACCAGTGAATTTGGAGCTGTTCGGCGCTTTCCGCGACGTTTGCGCCCGCATCGACGAACACATTGAACATTCCATCCAAGCGGATAGGATACTCGAGGATATACCGGCCTCAACACTCAACCGGGAGACCCTCCAGGTTTCCACCGCATGAAGGACGATGACTCATGTACACCGATCCCCAAATGAGTCTTTTCGGGGAAGGGCGCATGCCTCCTCCCTTACAGGATACTACGCCGACCCCGGAACAAGCGCGTGAACGGCTCGCAAGCGTCCTACAAAAGCTGCGTGAAGCCGAAAGCATGCCGTTTTCCGATCGGGACGCGAGGATGTGGACCGACGTCGTGCCCAACATGACCAAGTGGCTGCCCGATGACGAAGCCGAAGCCATCCGCGCCGAATTCACGAATCTCATGGCACGGTTCAGCGGTGAATCGTGAGTGCCGCGGATCGAGGCGCGCCCCTCTGGACGCGCCTTGAGAGCCGACCGCGGTCGATATTCCCGAATGGAATACGAACCCGCTGGCGCACCGCCCAAGAAACGATCATCTCGAGCCGCCCGATTTCCAAGTCCGAGCGCTTCGGAAACGGAAAAATCTGGCACCAGGTCGTCGGTCCCACCTCAGATCCAACATCTTCAGCCTATCTCCAAAATCAGAACACCGCCTCGGTCGGGCGGTTCAGCCCAATCGAGACTCGACCGCACGGAAATCGCGGGGCGGCCACAGGCCGACAAGGTGCTCAGTGGATGAGTTACGCCCCCGCCGGACTGCTTCCTTCGTGGATGATCACACTTCCTTCCGGTATTGAATCGGTCGCCCCACCACAGTTCTCGCAGAACCCGCGCGAATTTCCTCGCGGTCTCCACGACCCCCCTTGACTCGGAGACCAACCCATCATCTGGCGAATGTCCCCTCCCGAACGATGAAACCGTGCCTGCGTGCCGCGATGCGCCACGCACGGATTCAACGGCAAAACGCCGGAGGACGTTACAACACCCGAGGCGTGGCGGGCTTGGTCGTGGGTGTTGAAAGCGAGTCGAGGCGGGCCGCGCAACTGGAAAATTCCTCCCCCTCCGCCATCTTCGTCCCCGCGCGGCGAACCCGTAGTGATTCGGTTCTCCGGGGCTGAGGCTCAGAAAAAACAGCCCGCCGGGTTGCGCAGTGCGCCGCCGTGGCGGCGCCCGAGGCGTGGCGGGCTTGGTCGTGGGCGTTGATAGCGAGTCGCGGCGGGCCGCGCAACGGGTAAGATACGTTAAATCCGAAACTCCTCGCTGAGACCTATGATCCCTTGCATGCATTCAGAGTTTCACGCACTCTGTTCCCCAAAGGAGGTTCTGCATGCTTGATGGAAAACACGCCATCGTCACCGGAGGCGGCACCGGCATCGGTATCGAGATCGCCCGCGCCCTGTCCGGAGCCGGAGCGATGGTCACGATCGCGGGCCGCAGGGCCCGGCGTCTCGACGAGGCCGCGGCGGAACACGACGGTCTCCACCCTCTGGTCATGGATGTCACCGACGAGCAATCCGTGATCGAAGGCTTCCGAACCGCGGTCGATGCTCGCGGGTCGGTCCAAATCTGCGTGGCCAACGCCGGAATCGCGGTTGGAAAGGTATTCCACAAACAAGACACGGCCTTCTGGAACGACATCCTCTCCACCAACCTCACCGGAGCCATGTTGACCGTTCGCGAAGCGCTCAAGTCGATGGATCGAACCGATTGGGGCCGCGTTCTCATCATCTCTTCAATCGCGGGACTCAAGGGCCTCAAGGGAGCGTCCGCCTACACCGCCTCCAAACACGGCGTCATCGGCATGATGCGCGCCCTGTCGGAGGAGCGCATGGGTGGTCCCGTCACCTTCAACGCGATCTGTCCCGGCTACGTGGATACCGACATCGTCGCGCGGAACGCGGATTCCATCGCGGAGCGGTCGGGAATTTCCCGCGACGAGGCCATGGCGTCCATGGTGCGATCCAATCGGCACCGGCGCCTTATCGAAGCGTCCGAGGTCGCCTCCGTCGCCCTCTGGCTATGCGATCCCGCTTCCGCCTCGGTCAACGGCCAGACCATCGAAATCGCCGGAGGTCAGGTCTGACGCTCCGCCGGAAGGGGCGAGGATCCGGAAAATTCGATCCTCTCCGCCCGACGACAGACCCGCGCGGAACCGATGTCGTGGCGGAAGCACATGTGGAGGCGTTGGGATGTCTCCGCCCGCGCCTCCGCCCCGAGGGTCCGGGGCAGCGGGTTCCGGCGACGCAGAGTGAACGGTGCGGTTCCCAAAAGGCGTGTTCCGGCATCGGGCAACAATCCGATCCCCCTGGCGAATTGGCCAAGGCGGAAAGGTCGGAATCGCGTCGATGGCTTCGATTCGAGGCGTTCCAACGTCCAGTCCGCGTCCCCCAAGCCGTGCTTCCGCCCGCCAAGCGGCTCACGGCCACCGCCATTCCGATGGCGGTCCGAACCGAACGCGAGGGTCAGGTCTTCACCTTGGTCGACCCGCCGGCTCGCCCGCGAACCGGCTTGCGCCCCGACCGAAGGCGCGGCACAACCTCCCCATGCGCATAGCGACCTTCAACATCAACGGCATCAAAGCCCGCATCGCCGCCCTGACCGATTGGCTCAAGGAGACGTCTCCCGATGTCGTCCTCCTGCAGGAAATCAAATCGGTGGACGCGGCCTTCCCGTCCGAGCACTTCGAGGACATGGGATACAACGTCGCCGTCCATGGCCAGAAAAGCTACAACGGCGTCGGAATCCTGTCGAAGATCCCCCTCGACGACGTGAAACGTGGACTGCCGGGGGATGATGAAGACGAACAGGCCCGTTGGATCGAAGCCACGGTCGCGGACTCCCGTTCGATCCGGCTCTGCGGCCTCTACCTTCCCAACGGCAATCCAGCTCCCGGGCCGAAATACGACTACAAGCTCGCTTGGATGGAGCGTCTGCACGAGCGGGCGCGGGAGTTGCTGGCCGCGGAGGAACCCGCGTTGATGGCCGGCGACTACAACGTCATTCCGGAAGACCGGGACGCGGCGAATCCCGATGGGTGGCGTGACGACGCGCTCGCGTTGCCGCGGACCCGCGATGCGTTCCGGCGCATCGTCAACCTCGGCTTCACCGAAGCGATCCGCGCCCGCATGCCGGGCGACGGCGTGTACACCTATTGGGATTATCAAGGCGGCGCCTTGGACAAGAACAACGGCATCCGAATCGACCATGTGCTCCTGACCCCTCAAGCCGCCGACCTGATGACCGACGCCGGAATCGACAGCGAAATCCGCAGGCGCGAGAAACCTTCGGATCATGTCCCGGTGTGGGTCGAACTCGACCTCTGAAGCGGTTCGCGGCGGCCCCACTCCGCCGACCCGCGATTTCGGGAGCCTCCGGCCCGCCCACCGCCGTTGTTGGCCGAACGTTCTTGTCCCTCCCGGCAATCCGACCGCTCGCGGGCCATGCGCCACGGGCCGCTGATGCGGTGATCCGACGGCCTCCCTTTCACGGGCCCGAGGGAGGCGCCGCGAAATCGGAGATTTCCCAGTCCCGCATCATGGTCACGGTTCTCCCATTCACCGCCCGCGCCGCACGTTTGCCCTGTCGGTAATGGGCCTCGCCTCGAGCCCGGAAGCCAATCTTGCGGCACGGCGTGCCGTGGGCTTCCACGCGCGCGGAATCCGGACACGGGGAGCCATCTTGACGTCCGTGGCGCGGCGGCCCAAACCCGAGCGGTCGAATCAACAGCTGGAGAACCCACCATGACCGTCAAAGTCGCAATCAACGGCTTCGGCCGCATCGGGCGAAACGTGCTCAGGGGCATCGTCGAATCGGGTCGAACCGACATCGTGGTGGTCGCGATCAACGACCTCGGCCCGGTCGAAACCAACGCCCACCTTTTGCGCTTCGATAGCGTCCACGGCCGTTTCCCGGGGGAGGTGTCCACCGGCGACGATTGGCTCGACGCCGGACGTGGCCGAATCAAGGTCACCGCGGTCCGCGATCCGGAAGCGTTGCCTTGGAGCGGTGTGGACATAGCCCTCGAGTGCACGGGCATCTTCACCGACCGAGGGAAAGCCGCGAGGCACTTGGAAAACGGCTCGGCCCGCGTCCTCGTCTCGGCCCCCGCCAAGGGAGCGGACAAAACCATTGTCCACGGCGTGAACCACGGAACGCTCACGGCCGTCGACGCGGTGGTCTCCAACGCATCCTGCACCACGAACTGCCTCGCGCCGGTGGCCAAGGTTCTTCATGAAAATTTCGGCATCGTCCGCGGATTCATGACCACGATTCACAGCTACACAGGCGATCAACCCACGCTCGACACCATGCATTCCGACCTCTACCGGGCGCGCGCCGCCGCGATGTCGATGATACCGACCTCCACCGGCGCAGCGAAGGCGGTGGGACTCGTCATGCCCGAGTTGGACGGCAAACTCGACGGCGTGGCGATCCGTGTTCCAACGCCGAACGTCTCCTGCGTGGACCTCACCTTCGAAGCGTCCCGCGACGTCACTCCCGAAGAAATCAACGACGCAATGCGATCAGCCGCCGCGGACGGCCCGCTCAAGGGCGTGCTCGGCGCGACCGACGACAAACTCGTCTCGATGGACTTCAACCATGATCCACGTTCATCGATACTCGCGACCGACCAAACGAAGGTCATGGACGGCAATTTCGCCCGCGTCCTGTCTTGGTATGACAATGAATGGGGGTTTTCGAACCGCATGGCGGACACGGCGGTCGAGATGGCCCGATTCATCTGATCCTCCTCGGTCCTCCTCATCGGCGGGGGCAAGCGGGGGCCGAGCGGGGCCGGCTTGCCCGTCTCCGAAGGAGCGGGATCCACGGTGAAATGAAAATCCATCTGTCGGGAGGCCATCGGCGATGCCCGGAACCCCGCGCGGTGGAACACCGCCCGCCCGCCGCGGGGATATTCACGACCCATCGGGCAACACAGTTCCGTGCGCGCCCATGCTCCCATGACGGCAAGGGACGCATATTTCGGAGTTCACCCGAGTTCTACATCCATGAAATTCCCGGTGCGCGATGATCAACCCGGGGAATAGGGATCCAACCGCAATACAACCCATCACACCCTCCGGAGTCCGGAATTTGGGAAAGTGCCACGGGATTTCGGGACAAATCCACCTCCACCCGCCACGTGGGTTGAATCGAATGGAAACCTTCTTTCCTTGAGCCGATCCATTCCACCAGCCGAAAGAAAATCCAAACAACCGGGAAACATCGGGCGAATCGCGATTCCATCGTTCGCATGATTTGAATCCAATGACGGGAATTTCCGACATGGAGAATGGTAAGCGTTAATCAGAATAAATTATCCCCCGAGTCAATTCCCGCATTCCAAACAACGGAATCCGGAATCACCGGAGATTCTTCGACGGCGAGATCCAAATTATTCCAAGCATCCGAATTGCTTCGATTGCTGGAGTTGTCGACGAATTCCGGATCGCCGCCTTTCAAGGAGAAATGGTCGATATTCGCTTGATCCCCGAGATCGAAATGGAGAATCTCGTGATCACCACCTTCTCCGGATTCAGGTTCCGAACTGGAATTGATTTGAACACTCCCCGCCCCTTCCGCGTCAATGTCCAAGGACCGACCCAACGCGTTCGCCCCCGAATTACCGGACGGGTCGGGCGTGGGCGGGGTGATGTTGATGAATTCATAATCCCTGTCCTCGTCAATATCATCCTCCCGCACCCCGAGGAGGATCAAGAGGAAATCCGGATTGTCGCGGCTTTGGATGAAATAATTCCGGTTACGGGAAAATCCGTAAAAGTCTTCGGGGCTCCCGAAGCCGAAACGGATTTTGTCTCCCTCGAAAAAATCTTCGATTATCGTCACATTCGACGCCTCGCTGTCGGAGTATTTCAAAAATTGAAATATGTCGCTACCCGCTCCCCCGGTGAAACGGTATCCACCGCCGCTTCCATAAAACAATTCCGGGCCGACATCGTTCGTTCCACTCACAATATTGAATGTATCATCATCGAACCCGATATGAATGTCCTCCACCCGGATGGTTGTTCCATCCGCGAACTCGATACTTTCGATGTTCAACAATTCGTCGCGCCCCTCGTCTCCGTCATCGGAGTTTCGATCCGTGACCACCAGGCGGTCGCGCGCGTGAAAATCCTCGGTGAACGTGAAGTCGAGAAAATCACCGGCGTAAACCGCCGTGTCGCTTCCCTCGCCGCCATCGAATAAATCATCGCCCCCGCCGCCTTGAAACGTGTCATCGCCGGACGTTCCTGCATAATGCGAATCTTGGAGACCCTCGGAATCCCCGGCGCCCAGGGGAGGAGAGGCATATGAAACGTCGGTATCCACGCCGATGTGATAGTATCCATTTCCTTCGGAAATCCCATGGCCGGTTCCCGTGATCACCAAACGAAAATTCGTACTGAATTCAGTCGCCCAACTCAATATCGTGTCGCCGTCT
>JANQKA010000077.1 GCA_028281405.1 Hasllibacter sp.
ATTGGGGCCCGCTTGAATGCGGGCGGCATCCTCCGCCATTGTCCGGGCGCGCGGCGGACTGGAATCAACCGGGCGAATCACGAAGATTCCCCAGACAACGCCCGATGAATGTCCTCCGCGGCGTCGCGCCCCTCGGCCACAGCCGTGACCGTGAGGTCGTCGCCCCCCGAGGCGCAATCGCCGCCCGCCCACACGCGTTCGAGCGATGTCCGCCCCGCCCCGGTCACCGCGATCTTTCGGCCGTCGAGGGCGAGGCCCTCCGGCGCGCCTTCGAGACTTTGGCCGATTGCGAGCATCACCTGATCGGCGGCGATGCGGAACGTCTCCCCGGTCTCCCCCGGCGCGCCGTCGGCGTCACGGGTGCGCGCGAATTCCACCTCCAGGGCCGTCCCGCCGCCGTGTATCGCCACCGGTTGGGCGTTGGACACGATCCCGACGCCCTTCGACGCGGCGAGATCCTGCTCGTAACGCGAGGCTCCCATGCGGTCGCGTCCGCGGCGGTACACGATCGTGACGCTCTCCGCCCCCAGAAGTTTGGACTGCACTGCGGCGTCCACGGCGGTCATGCCCCCGCCGACCACCACAACGTTCCCTCCAACCGGCAGAGCCGCCAAATCCCCGGCCTGCCTCAGGTCGGCGATGAACGACACCGCGTCGACCACGCCGGGGAGGTCCGCGCCTTCGACACGCAGCGCGTTCACGCCGGCCAGCCCGATGCCGAGGAACACCGCGTCGTGGGACTCCAACAATTCGCTCAATTGGAGTGTGCGGCCCAATTCCCGGTCGGTCTCGAGCCGGATGCCTCCGATTCCCATCAACCACTCCACCTCGGCCCGGGCGAACCCGTCGACCGTCTTGTAGGAGGCGATGCCGTATTCGTTCAATCCTCCGGGCTTGGGACGGGCATCGTAGAGCGTCACGTCGTGACCACGCCTGGCCAAACCGTGCGAGCAGGCCAAACCGGCCGGCCCCGCGCCGACGACGGCGACGCTTCGCCCCGTCTCCCCGGCGCGCGTGTAGGGGTGCCCTCCGGCCCGCATCACCGTGTCCGTGGCGTGGCGCTGGAGGCGGCCGATCTCGACCGGCCTGCCCTCCGCCGCCTCGCGGACGCAGGCTTCCTCGCACAGAGTCTCGGTCGGGCACACCCTGGCGCACATCCCTCCAAGTATGTTCCGGTCGAAAATCGTCATGGCGGCCGTGGCAGGGCGGCCGGACTGGATTTCGCGGATGAACTGGGGGATGTCGATGTCCGTCGGACAGGCGGTCACGCAGGGCGCGTCATGGCAGAAATAGCACCGGTCCGCGGCCACCGCGGCCTCGTGCGCGCTCAGCGGCGGGTGCAGATCCGCGAAATTCTCAAGATATTCGGCGGAGGAAAGGCGTCCCGGCGCGAGACCCGGCGTCGTCGGCGAATTGGCCATTTTGCATCCCGGAATTCTGAATCATGGGCAGTCGAGCCCGGTGTGATGACTTTGGCGCGAATCGTAACGCAACGGAACTGACCGGCGCAACAAACTCCGCACGCCGCCGAGCCACGCCCCGGCGATTCGGAGCGCGCGAAGCATGGTATCGGATCCTTCCTCCTTCGCGCAAGGGCTGCCCCGTCGAAATCCGTCCCCTCCGGAGCGGTTCGACGCCGCGGGG
>JANQKA010000094.1 GCA_028281405.1 Hasllibacter sp.
ACGGACGCGAACGCGGCCCCCGTCCCGTGAAATTCGGGGGTGACGTCCATCGGTCCCGCCGGGCCAACGCCCCGATTAATCCCTACCCGCCGAGCGGCATCGGCGTCGCCCCGGGAGACCCGATCCGCCCCGTCACCCGCCGCGGCGGGATCGAAACGGGGGCCCGGGACGACCGCGGCGCGCGGCGCGACATGGTGTCCGTCCCGTTCGCCACGGCGAGGCGGAGGCGAACGTGCCGACCAATCCCGCAATCGATCCCCACGGGAAGATTCCGGAATTCAAATTCGCGGCGGTTCGCGTCGAACCCGCCGTCGGAGCGGCTCGGGAGCCCTGACGCCGAACCGCCGCCGCGAGTGGCCACAAGGCGGGGGCGAGCAGGGCGACGGACGCGAACGCGGCCCCCGTCCCGTGAAATTCGGGGGTGACGTCCATCGGTCCCGCCGGGCCAACGCCCCGATTTATCCCGACCCGCCGAGCGGCATCGGCGTCGCCCCGGGAGACCCGATCCGCCCCGTCACCCGCGGCGGCGGAATCGAAACGTGGGCCCGGGACGACCGCGGCGCGCGGCGCGACATGGTGTCCGTCCCGTTCGCCCGCGTCGAGGCGTCGGCGAACGCGCCACCAAACCGGCCATCGATTCCCACTGGAAGATTCCGGAATTCAAATTCGCGGCGGTGCGCGTCGAACCCGCCGTCGGCGCGACTCAGGAGCCCTGACGCCGAACCGCCGCCGCTAGCGGCCACAGGGCGAGGGCGAGAAGGGCGACGGACGCGAACGCGGCCCTCAGCCCGTGAAATTCGGAGACCACGCCCATCAGCCCCGGCGCGGCGAAGAAGCCGGAGAAGCCCATGACCGCGGCGACCGATATGGCGCGGGTGCGGTGGACCGGCGGCACGGCGCGTCCCGCGATCGCGAGTCCGATGGGCCCGACGACGGACACGCCGAGTCCGAGGGTGCCGAAACCGAGATAGGCCACCGCCGGCGTGGGGGCCGCGGCGGCGGTCAGGGCGCCCGCCGCGGCGAGGGACGCCCCGGTCAAAATCACGCCGATCTCGGAAAACCGGTCGGACACCGCTTGTCCCGCGAATCGTCCGAACGCCATCGTCAGGCCGAGCGTGGCGGGGCCGAACGCGCCTTCGGCGGCCGAACCGCCGAGGGTCCTCTCCACGTGCAGGGCGGACCAGCTCTCCACGGTCGCCTCGCTGAGGAAGGCGACGAACACGATCGCGCCGCAGACCGCCACCGGTGCCCAGGGAAACCGGCCCGCGCCGCGGTCCCCCTCCGCCGAGCCCGCGGGCGGGATCGCGAGGCCGAGCGACAGCGCGAGCGCCGCGACGGTCACGCAGGAAAAGATGTCCAGCGGCGACCACCCGGCTTCCCGGGCGAAACCCGTCAGGACCGCCGAAACGGCGTAGGACGCGGAAAACACGCCATGGACCGCGTTCATCAGCGGGCGTCCCGAAGCGGCTTCGAGTTCGGAAGTCCGGGCGTTGATCAGGATGTCGGTCAGACCGGAGGCCAGCCCGACCGCGAGAAGGGCCGCGAAAAACTGCGCGGGCGTTTGGGCGAGGGCCAGCGGAACGAAGGACAATCCGAACACGACGGCGGAGGCCTGCAACGCCCGCCCGCCGGCGATCCTGTCGAACGCCGGAGCGAGCAGCATCGCCGAAACGAGTCCGATCCCCGTCCCCAGAAGAAGAACGCCGAACAGGGCGTCCGAGGCGCCTATCCCGGATTTCAGCGTCGGCACCTGCGCCGCGAACGCGCCCCAGAACAGCCCGATTAGGACGAAGCCGAGGCCGGGGCGGCGCGCGGCGCGGATAGCCGAAATCACAGACATCGCGGAGGCCGATTTGCCCATCGCCGGGCGCGGGCGCAAGGATAGTGGATTGCCCGCGACGGAACCCGGGAGCTCCGCGGGACGGCCTCCGGAAGGAGTCCGGGGAGGAATCGCCGATTCGCGGTTCCGTTCTCCCGGACCCCGCCGACAGGTTGCGTCCACGCCCGAATCACCCTAAACGAGATCCCGGTTCGTCGGCGGAACCAACGC
>JANQKA010000137.1 GCA_028281405.1 Hasllibacter sp.
GCCAACCCGCGGCGGACGGTTTCCACTTCCGGCAATTCGGGCATTCGCTGTCATCCCCGTCCGACATCCTATAGGAAAGGCCGGAGCTGTGCCCCCGCAAGTCCCCAAATGACCGATCCGACATCGAAAACAACCCATTTCGGGAACGAATCCGTGCCCGAGGCCGAAAAGGCGGAGCGCGTTCGCGGCGTGTTCGACTCCGTCGCCCCGCGGTACGACTTGATGAACGATCTGATGAGCGCGGGCGTTCACCGCCTTTGGAAGGACGCGATGATGGATTGGCTGGCGCCGCGACCCGGCCAGTCGCTTTTGGACGTGGCGGGCGGAACCGGCGATGTCGCGTTCCGTTTCCTCAAGCGGGCCGGCCACGGGTCCGTCGTCGTTCTCGACATGACGGATGCCATGCTGGACCAAGGGCGCAAACGGGCCGAATCCCAGCGCATGTCAGACAGCATCGAGTGGGTGGCCGGAGACGCGATGGCGCTGCCGTTCCCCGACGCGTCGTTCGACGCCTACACGATCAGCTTCGGGATCAGGAACGTCACGCGGATCGCGGACGCCCTGTCCGAAGCCCGGCGCATGCTCCGCCCGGGCGGACGGTTCATTGCGCTTGAATTTTCCCGGCCGACGAATCCGGCGATGCGGAAGGCCTACGATCTCTACTCCTTCAACGTGATCCCGCGCCTGGGTGGGGTGGTGACGGGAGACCGGGAATCCTACCGGTATCTCGTGGAGTCGATCCGCAAATTCCCGGATCAGGAAGCCTTCGCGGAAATGATCCGCGCCGCCGGGTTCGAAAACGTGAAGCACCGCAACCTCACGATGGGCGTCGCCGCGCTGCATTCCGGCTGGGTCCTCTGAGATGCGCGGCCCGCACAACATCCTGCGGCTGGTGCGCATCGGCGCGACCATGGAACGGACCGGCGCCCTCGCGGAGGTGCTGGAGACGATGAATGCCCCTCCCTGGGTCGGCGCCGTGGCGCGTCTCCTGGCCTGGCCCTTCAAGTGGTCGGGCCTCGAGGGGGACACCCGTCTTCCGCCGGTGCCCCGCGCCCTGACCGCGCTCGGCCCCGCATACATCAAGTTCGGCCAGATCCTGTCGACCAGGCCCGACGTCGTCGGGCCCGACCTGGCTTTGGAATTGCGGTTCCTTCTCGACAAACTGCCACCGTTCCCGACCGATGTCGCGAAGCGGACGGTCGAGGAGGAGTTGCGACGGCCTTGGAAGGAGATGTTTTCCGATTTTTCGGAGCCGATCGCCGCGGCCTCCATCGCACAGGTGCACAAAGCGCATCTCAGGAACGGCGGCGCCCCCGTGGCGGTGAAGATCCTCCGGCCCGGCATCGAGAAGGCGTTCCGCCGGGATATCGACGCCTTCCACCTCGCGGCGTGGATGATCGAGCTTCTGTCGCCGGCGTCCCGCCGCCTGAGGCCGACGGACGTGGTTCAGCATTTCGAGGGCGTCGTGCTGAACGAGCTCGACCTCCGGGTCGAAGCCGCGGCGGCGTCCGAATTCGCCGCCCTCACCGCCGGCGACGCTGGATTTCATGTGCCCGAAACCCATTTCTCCCTTTCGGCCAAGCGGGCCATGACGCTCGGCTGGGCGGAGGGGATTCCGCTGGGCGATCTCGACGCCATCGACGCCGCGGGCCACGACCGCAAGAAGCTGGGCGACCGCCTTCTTCAGCTTTTCCTGAGCCACGCGCTGAGGGACGGGTTCTTCCACTCCGACATGCATCAGGGAAATTTGAAGGTCGCCGCCGACGGAGACCTGCTCGCCGTGGACTTCGGAATCATGGGACGGATCGACGAGTACACGAGGCGGGTCTACGCCGAGATCCTGTTCGGCTTCATCCGGCGCGACTACCGCCGCGTCGCCGAGGTCCATTTCGAAGCGGGTTACGTTCCGCTCGACCGCGACATCGACGCCTTCGCCCAGGCGCTCCGGTCGGTTGGCGAGCCGATCTTCGGCATGGACGCGACGCAGATATCGATGGGCAGGCTGCTGACCCACCTCTTCGAGGTCACCGAGCGGTTCGGAATGCAGACCCGGACGGAATTGATTCTACTTCAGCGCACCATGGTGGTGGTCGAGGGAGTCGCCCGCTCGCTCAACCCGGAGAGCAACTTCTGGGAGGTCGCGGGGCCCATCGTCGAGGACTACATCCGCGATCACGTCGGCCCCGAAGCCTTCGCGCGCGATCTTGCCAAGACCGCGCGGATCATCGCCCGGTTCGGCCCGGTGCTTCCCGATCTGATTCAGACGCGTCTGGTCTCGTTGAACGCGGCAACCCCAAGGGAAAATAACCGCTTCCCGGCGGGCTGGCTTCTCGTCGCCCTGGCGTCCTTCACCGCGGGGATCGTTTTCGCGCTCATCGCATGACGGGAGCCTCTTGGATTTCGGAGCGGGCCCGCCATGCTTGCAAGACATCCCGCGCCAAACCTTCCCGTCGCGCCGACCGCGCCCGCGCGGTTCACTGGCGTCCGGAGTGGGGTGCGATGTGAACCTTCCCCGTCTCCGCCATCTTCCCGCTCCGCCCACAACACGGGCGCGGGGAGGGATGACACTCCATGGCGTTGCCAGCGCGTTGAATATTGAGCCCAGCATGCGGGAATTACCCAGTCACCCGGCGAAGTCCGCGGTTCGGGATAATGCGACCCGAAGAGATGAACGCCTTGATGCGAGCCCTCGGGCAACGAGGCGCCGACGGTAAATCGCCTTAAATTTCGACGTTGACGTGGGCATTCAACCGGACGATGAATCTTCCTCGCGCGGAAAGTTCCGGCCTGACCGAACCGCGGCCCATAATCCCGCGTCGAAGCGTTGGAACGCATTGGTTCATGCCATCGGGCTTCGATCCGTTCCTTGATGCCGCACCCAGACACGCGCGCTTTGTGGTTGTCTCCGGCATATTGTTGACATACTGTTGCCACAAAACGCGTATACATGGCTTTCGGGATACACCAAACCGATCAATACGAGGAGGACACCAGCATGCTCGCCGCGAAGTACCCAGACATCGACAGGAAACTCGAATACATCGGCCTCACTCTCCTGCTGAAAAGCAAGGGAGAGGCCAACGCCGAACGCGGGATTCCCCACTTCGTGGAGGTCACCATGGAGGCGGTCGCCATTTTGGAAAATCCCTCCAAAAACAGTGCGAAAGCCTCGTCGGAGGCGATATCATTGGCATACTACGCCTCCTTCAACGAGGAACTCCGCGGAATACTCGAGGAGGTCGCAAAGGAAGGCCAGATTTCGCGGGAACAGGCCAGGCTGGCGTTGAGCTGCCTGCATGTTTGCTTCAACCCCAGCTACGCGATACTGCACCCAGACCCGTCCGCGTATGACGACTTGGTTCTCAATCCGAGATCCATCGCGTCCGCTTCTCGAACCACCGCCCCATCCGGCCCCGCGAAGTGACGCGGTTCGGGTACGTTCAATTTCGAATTCTTCCGCAAAACCACTTGGCCTATGCGTTTGCGTGACCCAAGAAAGGGCCACGAGTGGGATGACCGAGCTCGATCTCCAGGCCGAAATTGCGTACGTGCCGTTTTTTCTGCCCGTGACTAGTTTACAATGATCTCAGGATGTTCCAATTGGACTGTATACGAGGAGGACACCAGCAAGCTCGCCGCGAAGTACCCAAACATCGACAAGAAACTCGAACACATCGGCCGCACTCTCCTGCGCAGAAGCAAGGGAAAGGCCAACGCCGACCGCACGATACCTCGCTTCGTGGAGGCGACCAGGGAGGCGGTCGCCATTTTGGAGAATCCTTCCAAAAACAGTGCGAAAGCCTCGTCGGAGGCGATTGCATTGGCATACAACGCCTCCTTCAACGAGGAACTCCGCGGAATACTCGAGGAGGTCGCCAAGGAAGGCTGGATTTCACGGGAACAGGCCAGGCTGGCGTTGAGCTGCCTGCATGTTTGCTACAACCCCCGCTACGCGATTCTGCACCCCGACCCGTCCGCGTATGACGACTTGGTTCTCAATCCGAGATCCCACGCATTCGCTTCTCGAACCTCCGCCTCATCCGGCCCCGCGAAGTGACGCGGTTCGGGGGCGTTCAATTTCGAGATAACCGCTTAGCCTAGGCATTTTCGTGGCCCAAGAAAGGGCCGCAGGTGGGATGAACGAGCTCGACCTCCGGGCCGAATCCGCGGCAGCCTCTCTGTTGGCGACAGTGCTTTCACGGACCAGATACCCATTTTGCCCTTTCGACCAAGCGATTCATGTCCTTGGCTGTGGCGAGGGGATTCCGCTTGGCGGTCTCTACACCATCGACACCGCGGACCACGGCACCCTCGACTCGAAATCGACGCCTTCGCCTATCCGCTCCGCCAGCAGAAAAGCAGAACTTCGGCAAGGACGCGAAGCGAATTTCGATGGGCTGACTGCCGACCACCGCTTCGGGGTCACCGTGCGGATCAGGTTGCGGACCCGACGGAGATGATCCCGCTTCAGCTTGCCATGTTGGTCGAGCGCTCCGCCCGCTCGCTCAACCCGGAGAGCAACACCTGAGAGGTCGCGGGAGGCTTCGTCGAGAGCAAAATCCGCGATCACGTCGCCCCGAAGCCTTCGCCCGCAATCTGATTCAAACCGCTTGGATGATTGCGCGATTCGTCCCGGTGTTTCCCGATCTGGTTCGGACGCGCCCAATCGTTTTGAACTCGGGGGACGCGCGAAAATGCCCCGCGAACCGGCGGGTTGGCCGCTCGTCGCCCACGCCTCCTTTGGTTCGGGGATGGGGTTTCGCCATCCTTGTTCGACGTGGGCCACCAAGCATCCGCAGGGAATCCGTGGCGCGTGCCGAACCCCACGTCCCCTCGCCCGTGCGTGTCCGCGAGCGGGGAGGGCGCACCGCTCCGTGATATTCAACCAGTACGTTGAATGTCCCGCATCACACGCGGAGCCTGTCTCGACGATTTCCTCGGTCGGTGGAACCTAAATTTCGAAAAATTTGGTTCTGAACCGGATGTCAAGCACCAAATTTTAGGCATTTGCCTCCGCGCCACCCGCAATTTTCCCTTAAAATATGGGGTTTTCCCGGCTTTTTTCTCAAAAATTGCGTACGTGTCGTTTTTTCTGCCCGTGACTAGTTTACATTGAACTCAGGATGTTCCAATTGGGCTGTATACAAAGAGGACACCAGCATGCTCGCCGCGAAATACCCAGACATCGACAGGAAGCTCGAACACATCGGCCGCACTCTCCTGCTCAGAAGCAAGGGAAAGGCCTACGCCGACCGCACGATACCTCACTTCGTGGAGGTCACCAAGGAGGCGATCGCCCTTTTGGAAGGTCCGTCCAAAAACAGCTCGAAGGCATCGTCGGAAGCGATTTCATTGGCATACAACGCCTCGTTCAACGAGGAACTCCGCGGAATACTCGAGGAGGTCGCCAAGGAAGGCCAGATTTCGCAGGAACAGGCCAGGCTGGCGTTGAGCTGCCTGCATGTTTGCTTCAACCCCCGATACGCTCCACTGCACCCCGACCCGTCCGCGTATGACGACTTGGTTCTCAATCCAAGGGCGTCCGCGTCCACTAACTGAACAATTGTCGCGCAGACGTTGCGAGGCCTATCATGACGCGAATTGGCCCGATTTCGAACCTGCCCGCTTCACCAAGCGGATCGGCTAAGTTTGGCCGCTATATGTTGAAGCGACTGCTGAGCGCGTTCTTCATAGCAAGCGGCACGGCTTGGAAGATCCGTTATGCGGATGCCCACGGGACAAACCATCAAATGCTCAAGGTGGGCGCGCACGGGGAAAACCGAATGGAGAGCATGAGACGAATTGGTAGGTCTTTGGCCTACATCTGTCACGCCAACATGCGCATCGCGGCTTGGTCGTGTTCAACATTCGAGATAGATCGCGGTAACGATCTGCGGGCAGGCACGAAAAATTCACTTGATAGGCGGATCTTTCTTGGGACAAAGAAGGAAAAAACGAAAGAGAACGGAGGGACGTTATGACGCCCGCGGTGAATTTGCACATCATGATCGAGCGATTCTCGATGCTGTCCGATTCCGCGTACTTCGATCCCTCATTCAAGGATCTTTCCAAGACTGTCGCGTCGATTGCGACTCGTATTCTCGATAATCAGGATGATTATTCCGAAGATAAGGTGCGCGACATGGCGGAGCATATGTGGAGAATCATGAAGTTCATCCAGGGCAGCCGCGTGAAGGACACGCCACATGAAGCATTGTTCGTATTGGGAAAAGCGCTTTCCCATTGGATGTCCAGGAAAGATGTGTTAATATCAAACGCCGCGCTGCATGAACTGGCGTTTTTTTTGGACCCAGTCGACATTCGCGAATACATTCCACAAATTGGCGAGTTCAAAGAAAAACCGATATACCAATCATTGTCAGAATTGGATCTCCCGAGGCATTCAAACATCGCCCAATATTTTGTGCCCCTCTATTTCATGAGCTCGGACATTTTATTGACAAGAAATTCGATATTTCAAAGAAATCAATGGACATCGCTCCGATCGGAAGGACGCCCGATGGATTTCAAGAGGAAGTGTGGCAAGATTATAACCTTTCTCACCGCATGGAATATTTCGCGGATTTGTTTAGTGCCTGCTATTGTGGATTTGCGGGTATTGAATCCGTGTCGGCTCTTGCTCCGGACCTCCAAGCAACTCTTACTCACCCCTCAACCGAGAACCGAATAGAAACCGTAACGGATTTTCTCAATCGAATCGAAAACCCAATGGTTTCACTGCTTCAGGATGTTTGCTTTAATAGAACCGGGAAAAGGCTGAAAATTGAATTTCGCAAACCAAGCCTCGCCGAATTTTTCGATGACGCATTAACATTCCGCATTTCCGATGAAAGCGAGTTATTTGGTATTTTCCCGGAAAGTTGGGCATATTTGCACACACAATTGAAATTCAGATCCGCGCCATGGATAACACCGGAAATGAGCGCATCTCAAATCGAGAACATCGTGAACGGCCTGGTCGAAAAATCAATCCGCAACTACGAAATCCGCGAAAGATGGAAAAATGACGATCCTGATGAAGACTGAATTCGACACTCGGCTCAACTCCGGAACATCAAACCAAATATTTGTGGATCCCATCCTTTCCGAGGATCCGATTGGACCGATGTCTCTGGATTTGCGGCTCGGGTATGATTTTTTAGTTTCCGTGGTGAACCAATATCCGAGCGTACGGTTGCACCCGAAACACAACACTTCGGGACCTGATTCTTTTTTCCAGTCGGTCAGGCGCGATTTGGGAGACGCATTCCTAATCCATCCATCACAAACCGTACTGGCGACCACCCTGGAGTATATTGGGCTGCCCAGCGATGTATACGGAGAAATAGTCGGGCGTAACAGCTACAGCAGGCTCGGGATGAGCATCTCTTCGATGTTCCAACCCGGATTCCGTGGCTGCGTATCATTGGAATTGTTCAATCACTCCAATGCCCCCATCGAATTAATCGTGGGAAGCAGAATCGTCCAGGCACGCTTCTTCCGGGTGGAAGCAAATGAATCACATTCCGCTGATGACCAACCAAGGAAGTATTTTGGAAATATCCGGCCAACGATTTCCCGCGCGTCTCTTGACGATGATCTTGATCGCCTTGCCTCTCGCTCCACACAGCGGCGGTGGTGAGTGAACCCGTCGTCGAAGGAGAAGTCGCACTTACGCCACTCCTTGAACAACCCCGCGCCGGGATTGCCCCTTTCGGCATCCGGGGGTGGAGTTGCCCGTTGAATTTCGATGGGGAACGGGATCATTCCGGGTGGAGCCATTGGCCAAGACGTTGATTTCCGCGCAATTTTGATCCAGCGAACATCCACGACCTTGCCCACGGTGATGCGCGAAGGGGAGCCTTTCTCCACCGGAGAATCGGAACACTCACAGCCGCGCCGACTGTTCCGGAGACCTTGCGCAGCCCGCCATGTCCTGTTAGCATCCCATTCGTGGCGTTCATAGGCACCGCCCTGTGCCGGCAAGCCGTGTGCCGCTGTCTGTCCTTCCAAACCTATCGCGATCGCACCAATTCCACTATTTCACGAAAATTCTCGAACGGGATGCACATCTTGCCCCTGGGTTCCGTGGCTCCGCGGGGGTGAAATTGGAAGGACACCACGCCTTCATCCAAGGGTCATGTCCCGCCATGCTTCACTCCATTGGCCGACTACGCAAACCTTGACGTCGATGGGCGCATCGCACGACCACCCTGAATCGATGAGTCTGATGCATCGGGTCATGCCGCCAGACCCGTGAGCGGAGCGAATTCTACCCGAAGAGACGATTCGTGCCGACGTCGCCCATTAGGCTGCGGGTTCACGTCGCGTGCCCAAAGCCAACGGCACGGCCGGACCGCGCCTGGTTGACGACGAAAGTCGCCGCCCGCGTCGTGGTGCCGGTGAAGGGACTCGAACCCCCGACCCCATCATTACGAATGACGTGCTCTACCAGCTGAGCTACACCGGCATACCTCGACGGTGGCCCCCGCCTCACTCGGGACGGCCACGACTGGCATCTAGCACCTAGTTTCGGCGGTGAGAACCCGCAAATCGCCTCCTGGAACATTTTTTTATCCGCGTTCCCGGCGTGACCGAAGCTCATCCGGATCGTCATACGGAGGCGCGATAGCCAATGTACATTGGCCGTTCCGCCTCGCCGACGGCTTCCGCGCCGACATGGATTACATCCGCGCCCGCTTCACCTTCCGCATCCACACCGAATCGGATGGGCATCCCCGACCTTGAATCCTTCGGCGGAGCCCGCCGCGGTCGTGACGTTCCAGCGCCTTGGCCCGGTCCGCTACGCTTGGTGAGGGACGGGGAGGGATGCCCTCCACCAATCCTCGATCTCACCGCGGGTCACATTCGAAGCAAGGCCGATGCCGACGAATTTGGTGACCGCGACCACCGGGCCCGGAGTGATTGAAACCTGGGATCCAACAACCTGGACCTCCCAAGAGGCGCCGCCTTCCTCCGCGATCCGGCCCTTGGCCCTGAACAATCCCGGTGGCCGCCGCGCGATGAGACTCCCAATCTCTCCACGGGTCATCGCGACCGGCCCCTCGTATGAATACGAGACGTAGTCCGG
>JANQKA010000186.1 GCA_028281405.1 Hasllibacter sp.
CGGAATATCGGGGCCCGGGCGTCCAATGAACCCGATTCCAAACGTCCCCGAGCGCTGGCGCACCCTCCCGGGGATGGTGGGAAACCGGCTCTATCCGGCGCCATGGCCGCCGGGCGATGGGCATGACTTCTCCGCACCGAATCGTTGCTCCCGCCGGAACGAATCAGGTTGATTGGCCTGCCTGAATCAAACCGCGTCGTAGGTTTTGTCGGCCACGGGTCGGTCCCCGCCGCGGTGGACGCCGTGAATTCGCGACCGATGCCCACCCGACGCGCCGCGGCGGGCGGAACGATTCCGCACTCCGGGCCGCGGGCCACGCTTTAGCGGTTCCCGGTGCGCTTGATCGGGGTGAACGAACGTCGTTCGGTTCTCCGTGGGCGTGGCGATGGCCGGGGCGCGGGCACAGCCGGGGCGGACCCGCCTTTCGCGAGGGTTGGCATGCCACGACCACCCGCTTGGCCGAGCGCCACGGCCTGCCGGACCTCGCCTTTCGCGCGCGTTGGCATGCCACGACGGCCGCGCCCGGTTGCGCGCTCCCGTTATCGAAACTCGCCTTTCGCGAGGGTTGGCAAGCCACGACGTCGGGGCGGAAAGGGCCGTGCGCCGGCGTGGGCCCGCCTTTGCGCGCGCTGGCGGGCCACGAACTTCTCTTGGCCCCGCCCCGAGCGGTGGCGTGGCGAGTTGGTGCGGGACCGGCGTCTCGTGCCGGGAGGGGCGGCCCCCGTTCGACGCGGGGATTTCGAGGTGGGGTGGGGCCCCTTCGGAGAGCGGAGAAAGGTGTGATCCCGGCGAGGCCCGCCCCGCCGAGGTTCGCGCTTGGAATCACGGCGTTCCCGCCCCGGTGGCGACCGCGGACGAGGCGCCCCCTCTTCTCCGCGGCCCGAACCTTGCGGGGGGCGGCAGCCAAAAAAAATATCTTGCGGGGGTGGTGGATTCCGGGTATTTGACCCGGAGTGCCTTCTCGAGGAGCCTTTTCGAAGTGATTCGCCACGAAGACTCAAGCCCGCGGCACGCCCGACGCGCTTCCGTCGCCTTGGGCTGTTCCGCCCTTCGGACGACGGGGGCGCCCGCGGTCGACCGCGGTCGATTCGTCGGGGTGGATCACCGTTTCGGCGACCCGGAGCGCGACGGTTTGCGATCCCGATACCACGGCGGGGGATCGCGCGGAGATACTGGAGGAACACCATGTTGAAGGTCTTTGGCCCGGCATATTCGGCGGGCATGGCCCGATCCCATCGCTCCGTCATTGGGGGGGGGGGGCGTGACGAAGTGACGTCCCGGCGGACGCGTGGCTCCCTTGGATTGATCGGGGCCTCGGCGGCGCTGGCGGGATGCGGGGGCGGGGGCGAAGCGCCCGCGCTTGGCGGGTCAGCGGCGGGTACGGCGGATGTCGGCCCGTCGACCGGGACGGAACCGACGAGGATCGCGGCCGAGGTGGACGGCGCGCCCGGAGGCGCGGTCTCCTACTCCCCGCCCCAGCAGGCCGTACGCGGCCTCGCCGCTGAGACCGTCACCTATTCGGCCACGCTGCCCACGGGCGAGTCGCTCGACAGCGTGGGCCTGAGCATCGACGGCGACACCGGGGAGATCAGCGGCACATACACGGGAACCGGTCCGGTCGAGATCAGCATCACCGCGGCGGACGATGGCGGCGCGCGCGCCATGGTCGCGCTGACGGTGAGGGACGGGCCCGGGGCGATCCACGCGGCCGCG
>JANQKA010000196.1 GCA_028281405.1 Hasllibacter sp.
CGGGAATCTTCTTTCAGTCCAACCGACCCGGATCCATCCCTCCTTGACGGATGCTTGGTGAATCTCCCTGGGATCCCGTTTCAAAGCCCACTCAAATCCGCGACATGCCCTCCGCCTCCGCGGGACTTGGAAACCGACAATCCCTCCGCGGTCCGTAACCCTCCGCCGATACGGCACTTGCGCCAGAACGGGCTTCAGCTGGCGTCGGATCGGTCCAAGTTACGGAACACGGCCAGCCTGGCCGAAAAATTCCGGCTTGCGGAGTGGTGAATCGATCATCCCAGCCGGGATTCATGACGATCCCTGGCCGTGTCGGCTTCGGTTGTCCCTGCCCCACGCAAGGAGCGTCCGGAATCCCGGCGGAGATCTTTCAACGGATCAGAAACCCCGCTTGACCCAGCTCAAGTCCTCCGGCTTCGGGTCCGCGGGTTTTCCCGGCGGTTTCTGCTCCTTGGGCTGTGTCTCCGTGGCATCCCGTGTCGGCTTGGTCTCTTTTTCGTCGCTCATCGCGCGTCCTCCCGATTTTGGGGAGACGGACACACCGCCCCTTGGACGATTCCCCGCGGCCCCGCTGAAGATGCACGATGGTAGCGTTCTTTCCGATGAAGGCCAGGGCCGAAATCCACAATTCGAGGGTCCGCGAGGGACTTCACGTCCGGGGGAACCCGGTGGCCTCGATCCTCCTTAGACCATGGCGACGGCAAGCCGCACCTGCCGACCGGGATCACGTCAAACGAGGATACTCCGATTGCTCAGAAACCCCGCTTTACCCAGCTCAGGTCATCCACCGTCGGCTTTGGGGGTTTCCCTGGCGGATTTTGCTCCTTGGGCTGAGTCTCCTTGGCATCCCGTGTCGGCTTGGTCTCTTTTTCGTCGCTCATCGCGCGTCCTCCCGATCTTGGGGAGACGGACACACCGCCCCTTGGACGATTCCCCGCGCCCCCGCTGAAGTATAACGATGATAGCGCATTTTCCGATGGGGGCAAGGCCGCAATCCACAATTCGAGGGTCCGCGAGGGATAACACGGCCTGAGGATCTTGGCGGCCTCGGTCCTCCCGGAGACCATGGCGATGGAAAGACTCTTCCTCCGACCCGGCTCACGTCAATCCAAGTCGCGGTTCCAGCGGTTTCCGCCGCGGACCTTCATCCAAGGTCGCTCAGTCCGGCGGAATCAGTCACACGCATCCGCTCTTGGTCGTCACACGCGCGCGCCCTCCCGTTCGGTGACCCGGGATGGCCACCAGTTTGAATGCTCGCTACGCCAAGGAATCCTCTGGGTTGCTTGTATTCCATGGGGAAGATCTCCCCGGAGCCAGAATCCAGCGCGCCGCGGAGAATCATCTGGCCGAATCATCGGCCAGCGCCCCGGACCCCGTCGCATCGCGCGGCTTCGGCGATTCGGGACATAGTTCCCGATCAGGAAGGATCGCCTTTATTCGGAACCGAGCCGGATTCCCGGCGGACCGCGGAATTCCGAGGAGCCCACCCGCCCGTAGGCGACAAAACAAATCAATCGCGAGCCGATCAAGGCGCGGCCCCCATCCCCGGCCCGGATCATCCGCGAGCCGCACCAAAGCGCGAATCCCCGACAGTTCCCGAGCGAATCACCTCCCAATTCCATCATTCCGGGCCGCTCGGTCCACCGCGATCCGTCGACGCGCCGTTGCTCCGGAACGTCGTCATCCAAACGAATCACCATGCCTCCGGCAATCCGGCGCACTCCGCTCCGGGTTAGCTGTTTGGTACCCGGTGATCCTGGCCCATGCTCCGCCATCGATGTCTCGGCGTCCTCCCTCACGGTAGTCACCGATGCCATCGCAAACAATGCCGCGCGCGTTCAATGACCGGACGGCACCGCGACCGTAGCGAATCGATTCCGCCCCGCCGCCACCCCGAAGGTTCCCTTCACATCGCGCGACTTCGGCGATTCGGGAAACGACT
>JANQKA010000610.1 GCA_028281405.1 Hasllibacter sp.
AGGCGCAGTTCGATGAACGGGGTGATTTCCGAAGAGTGGTGCATCTCGCACTGCTCGGTGAACACCACGCCCCAACCGCCCTCGGACTTGACGCCGCGCATCTCCGCGACCGCCGAGGGGTCCCGGTATCCGCCCCCGTTGCAATGGGGCACTTGATAGAAGCGGTTCTTGGCAGTCACCGGGCCTATGGCGAGCGGTTCGAAGAGGATGTCGTATCGGGGATCGCGCAATTCCACCTCCATTGGTCGAGGTTCGGAGGGTATCCGGCGCGCGGGCGCGGGGAAACCGTCTTTGTGGATCGGGTTTTTGGAGGTGTTCACGTCGGAGTCGCTATCGCTCCGCCCCGGTTCCGGCCTCTACGCACGGATGATCGGGCGGAACGCGCCGGGATCCGGGCGCGGGAAATCCGCGGCCGGTGGACCCCACGGCCTCTCCGCCTCGCGGGCCGGTAGACCCCGCCGCGGTTGGGGAAAGCGGAACGGGGTGATTTAAGTTAGCAGGTGCTTTTCGGTAAGCCGAGGGTTCCCGTGAGACGGCAAGATGATTCCCAGTAGCGATTCGTGATGCGGACACACGGGCACGAGGGCATGACCGGGTACGCGATCGGCCACGGTGGCGAAGCCATCGAATGTAGGCGGTACCAGACGTGGAGGATGCATGTTCCCGAGTGGTAGAGCGACAGCGGCTTGGATTGAATCGTAGGCGCAATCCGCGTGAAGATCAACGCGATGCGTTGACGCCTGCCAATCACCATCGTCAACTGATGTAGTGTTCACAATAAAGTCGCCGGCGCTCTATTGGATGCCGACAAGCCGCAGGCTTCCGCGCTCGGGGAGGGTGGCCTCCCGAGAGCGAATCGCCGGAGTTGTTTCGTGGGATGGCATAAGGATCCGCTCTCGGTTCGAGCCGTGGGTGGTCCATTTCAGCCGCGTATCGAATCCGATGACTTCCGGCACCCGGAGTCCGAACGGGTGAACAGGACCGCGGAAATCCCGCCAAACCCGATTCCGCCATACAAACCGGATCTCGGGCAGGTCGAATTGTACTCTCGGAAATCAAGCCGGAACGCCGGATTGTGGGCGTGAACGGCGGGACGGGGCGGTCATCGCCTTGAGGTCGCGCGCGGGAAACGGAGTACCGAACGGTACCGCTTTTTGGTGAACGTCAAATAAATTTGTGACGACTTGGCTCCGGGTCGCGGGTGGTCCCTCTTCCCCGGTGGCAGGTCGTCCATGTGGAAAGGACGGAATCCCGGCGAAGAGGAAGCGCCATCAAAGCGGAAACTCCTCAGAGTCATCGTTTTGGATTAGTCCCGTCCCACCGCGGAGAGACTTGTAAGCCTCGTCGATGGTCATCCAATGCGTGACGAGTTCGTCGTTCAGAAGTTCCCTCGCGACGAACCCGCGACCCGGCTCTTGTTCAAGCGTAGCGACTCGGATGGGTTCCGCCACCCATTCGGGAGAGGTCTGGATGGTGTAATCCACCGCCCACATGGCGAGGAAACCGGCCATCCGGACGTCCGGGGGTCCGCTGGGGCAGTAAATATCCGAAAGGAACCGGAGGAATGGACTTGCCGATTTCATCCCACTTCCCGCCGAGAAGTAGAAGTGGTCGTCGTCCAACTTCCGGGGTTGCGTGTCCGCCTCGTATACGCAGCAGCGTGGTTCGCCATCGTGCACGAAGGCAATCACAGGACACAAATCCACGGGAGGATGGATGTCCGTACTCGCGAAATGAGCGAGCGCCTCCCGACGCAACACAATCGGATAATCAATCGGGGATTCTTGGCGCACCTCGTCCTCGTCCAAAAATGGACCTCCGGCCACATTCCTGAATCTCTCGCCGAGGCCTTGATCACCGGCATATGCGTAGATTTGCCGGTCTTCGATCACGAACAGCTTCCTCC
>JANQKA010000202.1 GCA_028281405.1 Hasllibacter sp.
GCCCCCCGGCGACGAGCATGACGATGACCGCGTGGACCTGATAGGCGGGGTCGCGGCCCCAATCCGCGGCGATCGCCTCGGCGAGCGCGATCAGGGCCAGGGGGGCGGGCCTGAAAATATCCATGTTCTCGTCCCTCCGTGCGTGAACGCCCGTTGGGTAGGGCGGCGGCAGGGGAGCATCAATCGATTGGCGGTCGGTAATTTGACCCAGATCAAGGTTTCGGAATTCCCGTCGACCCGCGGCAAGGTTTCGCCGCCATCGGCCACCCTGATGGGACGAGGGAGATCCCGGGCCCCGATTCGAGGGGGAGCGGGACGCCGCCGTGCGCATCCGCGGCCATCCACGCCCGCGCCGGGAAGCGGTGGCCGGTTGTCCGCGGCGGGATGGCCAAAGGCCGGTTCCGCGTTCCGCGGGCCATGTTTCAACGATAGCCCGGGGGCGGGTTTCCCTCGCTGCCGGCCTCGAGCAGGAGGCGGCGGAAATTGGGGATCGCGATGTCGCGGGTGGTCCCCCCGATCACTCCGTCCTTTTTGAGCGCGGCCATCTGCCGGCTCGCCGTTTCGATCGTGAGGCCGAGGTGGTCGGCGATCTGTCCGCGGCTCAGTGGCAGGTGCAGGGTGAGCGGCGCGTCCGCCTCCGAGAGCGGGCGCCGCAGTTTCGCGCTCCGGCGCGCCAGGCTGACGAGGAGCGAGGCGACCCTCTCCCGGGCGGTTTTCCGCCCCAGGACCACGGCCAATTCCCGCGCGGCGTCCAACTCGTCGAAGGTCATCTCGATGAGCCGGGGCGCGAGCCGGGGCACTTCGTCGAGCAGCCTTTCGAATGCGCCGCGCTCGAACTGGCACAGAAGCGTTTCCGCGAGGGTCCGCACCTCGTAGAGGGAGGCGTGGCGCCCCGGCCGCCCGATGTAATCCGACGGCAGAAGGATTCCCACATATTGCCGTCTCCCGTCCTTCAGCGTCTTCGTCACCGTGGCGGACCCGGAGACGATCGAACTGAAGTGGCTCGGAATCTCGCCCTCCTCGACCAGCGTGGCTCCGGCGGGGAGTCTCCTGTAGCTTTTCGCCGCCTCCAGGGCCGCGAGTTCGTCGCGCCCGCAGTCGGCGCAGACCGCGTTCAATCGTATGGGGCAGCCTTCGCAGGTTGGGATGGCCCGGAGCTCGGTCATGGTCCGGATATACCACGTCCGTCCGCGGGATGGAACCGGCTGCGGGCCGTTCCGGGCGTTTTGGCCCGCGGAAGATGTTCCGGTTTCTCCGCCGCGGGCGCCCTTCGACGCCCCGAAGTGGAGTCGGTTGAGCGGAATACCGACCGTGGGTTCGTCCGGCGCGTCGGAAGGCGGGGAAGGGAATTCCCCCGCGCATGTGGTGTGTAAACGCTTACATGTTCCGTTGGCGGGAGGACCGGCTTCCGGCGTCGCATTCGCCACGAGGGCGATTGGTGCAAACCTTCCAAGACCCGCGGTTGAGTGGCCGGAGCTGGAGCGGCGCCGTCCGGAAGTGGCCTTCCCGCCGCTTACCGCCCGTTTCCGGGACGCGCGGGACCGCCACCCGCGCCGCGAAATCGGAGACCGCCCCGGCGGCCCGTCTCCGGGACGCGCGGGTCCTCCACCCGAACCGCGGTTTCGGAGACCGCACCGGCGGCCCGTTTCCGGGACGCGCCGGCCACCACCCGCGCCGCGAATTCGGAGACCGCCTCGGCGGCCCGTTTCCGGGACGCGCGGGGCCGCCACCCGCGCCGCGATTTCGGAGCCCGCCCCGGCGGCCCGTCTCCGGGACGCGCGGGTCCGACACCCGCGCCGCGATTACGGAGACCGCCCCGGCGGCCCGTCTCCGGGACGCGCGGGTCCGCCGCCCGCGCCGCGATTACGGCGGCCGCCCCGGCAGCCCGTTTCCGGGACGCGCGGGGCCGCCGCCCGCGCCGCGAATTCGGAGACCCCCTCGGCGGCCCGATTCAGGGACGCGCGGGGCCGCCACCCGCTCCGCGGTTTCGGAGACCGCCTCGTCGGCCCGATTCCGGAACGCGCGGGGCCGTCCCTTCCGGGCTTTGGAGGATCGGAAAACGGCTTGTATTCCGCTTCCGCCGGTCTCAGTAGGGAGGGAGTGTTCGACCGCGCCAAACCGCGGCCCGCCGGAACATCGAGGGGACGGTTAAATGAAGATTGGAACTCCGAAGGAGACCGCCAAGGGGGAGGCGCGCGTTGCGATGACGCCTGACAGCGCCCGCACGCTCCGGAAACTCGGATATGATTGCCTCGTCGAAAGCGGAGCCGGCGCGGCCGCT
>JANQKA010000346.1 GCA_028281405.1 Hasllibacter sp.
GGGCGGGCGGGATCCACACTGGTTCGGAGAAAAGGCCGCCGGCCTTCCGGCTCCCGCCGTGCCGGCGCCGGCGGAGGTGATCGCTTTCGACCCCGACACCGACATCATCGCGCCCGATCCGCTCACGCTGGTTCGCGACCAACCGCCGCCCGGCGACCCAACACGGCATTCGCCTCCCCGGGCGGTAGACGATGCTTGGGAGCGCGAGAGATTTGGTGGAAACGGCGACGCCGGCGGCCGAACACACACGGCCCAACATTTGGAGCAACACCAAGTTCGTCAACCGGGGACGTGCATTCACCAAGTTCGCCGCCGCTCCAAGGGAAACGCCGCGGCGCGACCGTATCACCGACCGGGCGCCTCCGCGGCCGAAGCGGCGCGGTCCCGTTCCGCGATCACTCCGCAAATCCCCTCAACGACTTCGGCCATCAACGATTCGTTCTCGGATTCCGCCATCACGCGGATCACCGGCTCGGTCCCGGACTTGCGGATCAGCAACCGACCGCCCCCCTCCAACCGCGCTTCGGCGTCCGCGACGGCCGCGGAGACCACCGGGTCGGCCAGCGGGTCGGAGCCGTCGTACCGCACGTTCCTCAGAAGCTGCGGCACGGTTTCGAACCTCCGGCCGAGAACGCTCGCCGGACTTCCCGACCGCTTCATCTCGGCCAGAAACTGCAGTCCGGCGATGAGGCCGTCGCCGGCCGTGGAATAGTCGGTCATCACGATGTGTCCCGACTGTTCCCCTCCCAGGTTGCAGCCCGTCCTCCGCATCTCCTCGACCACGTAGCGGTCGCCCACGGCCGTGCGCCGCAGGGCGATGCCACTGCCGGCCAAATGCCGGTCGAGGCCGAGGTTCGACGCGACGGTCGCGACCAGCGTCCGCTCCTTCAATCTCCCCTCCCCGGCCCAGCGGTCGGCGAACAGCGCCAGGATCTGGTCCGGATCGATCTCCGTTCCGGTTTCGTCGATGAGCATCACGCGGTCGGCGTCGCCGTCGAGACAGATTCCAACGTCCGCCCCGTGGGCCGACACGGCCTCCGCGGCCCGAGCGGTGTCCGTGGACCCGCAACCATCGTTGATGTTGAATCCATCGGGATCGACGCCGATCGGCACCGTCTCCGCGCCCAACTCCCACAGGACCGCGGGAGCCACCCGGTAGGCGGCCCCGTTGGCGCAGTCGATCACCACCTTCAATCCGTCGAGCCTCATCCGCGCCGGGAATGTGCCCTTCACCCGTTCCATGTAGCGGAAACGCCCGTCGTCGATCCGCTTCGCCCGCCCTATGTTGTCCGCCCCCGCGGGCTCCGCCCCCGCGACGACCAAGGCCTCGATATCCTCCTCGGCTTGATCCGACAATTTGAACCCGTCCGGCCCGAAGAACTTGATCCCGTTGTCCCGGTGCGGGTTGTGCGAAGCCGAAATCATCACCCCCGCGTCGGCCCGGAGCGAATGCGTCAGGAATCCCACCGCCGGAGTCGGCACCGGCCCGAGAAGAAACACGTTGAGTCCCGTGGAGGTGAATCCGGCCGTCAGCGCGTTCTCGAACATGTAGCCGGACAGCCGCGTGTCCTTGCCGATCACCACGCGGTGTCCTGGCGACCCGTCGCGCCGGAAATACCGCCCGGCGGCCGCCCCGATGCGGAGCGCCATCTCGGCCGTCATCGGATGGGTGTTCGCGAGTCCGCGGACGCCGTCGGTGCCGAAAAGTTCGCGCGGCATGCTAATCTCCCATACCCGACGCGGCCCGCCATAGCCGCATCGCCTGCATGGTATCCGAAACATCGTGGACGCGCAGCAGTTGAACGCCGTTTTGCAGGCCGACCTGAGCCAGCGCCCAGGATCCGGGAAACCGCCTCCGGGGATCCCGCGCCTCTCCGATCCGTCCGATGAATCCCTTGCGCGACAGGCCGAGAAGCAGGGGCACCCCGAGGCCGTGGAAAAGCGAAACGCCCCGGATCAGCGCGAGGTTGTGTTCCCTCGTCTTGCCGAAGCCGATGCCGGGATCGACGACCACGCGCTGCCGGGGAACACCCGCCTCCTCCAGCGCGGCGACGCGATCCTCCAGATAATCGTATACTTCCAGCAGCACGTCTTCGTAGCGAAGGTCGTTCTGCATCGTCTTGGGCGTTCCGCGCGAATGCATCAGGCAGACCGCCGCCCCGCTTTCCCTCATCACCTCCACCATGCCCTCGTCGAAAAGCCCGGCCGAAACGTCGTTGATCAGTTCCGCGCCCAGCCGGACCGCCTCTTCCGCGACGCGGGCCTTCCGCGTGTCGATGGACAGCGCCGCGCGCCCGAACAGGGCCGGAACCACCCCCGCCACCCGGGCGAGTTCCTCGGCCTCGGGCACCTCCTCCGCGCCCGGCCGCGTGCTCTCGCCGCCGACGTCGATCATGTCCGCGCCCGCGGCGGCCATCGCCCTCCCGGAGTCAATGGCCGTCTCGGTCGTGTGAGGCCGGCTCCCTTCCGAGAAGCTGTCGGGGGTCACGTTCAGAATCCCCATGATGTTGGGTTCCGACATCGCCAGCCCGGCCACATCGGGCCGCGGCGACGAGAGGCGCTCCAAAATATCGTCCGGAACTTCCCGGCCCTCGATAACCCGGGGCGGCCGCCCCCGGCGCAGCAGTTCGACCCGGTCGAACCAGGTCCAGCCTCCCGCCAGCGGCCACGCCCCTCCAGGACGGGCGGGGTCGACGCAGGCGATCGGACGGAAGTAATCGGTCATGCGTGGTCGGTGCCGTTTGCCTTGGGAAGCCGGGCGATTCCGCCGAGTCCCGCCGCCGCGCGCCTTTCAGGGCAGACGCGGCGGGCTTCCGGAGATGAAGATGATCGTGCCGGGGTGTTCCACCTCCGCGCGGCCCGCGGAAAAGCGCCGCGGACCCGGGCCACGGAGGCGATGGCCCGTCTTGGCGGAGGCCTACCGCGCCTTTAGTCCCGGCGCAACCGCAAGGGGCAACTCCCGCCGCGTCCCGAATTGGCCCGGGCGTGCGCTCCGCTAATGCTTCCGCCGGGAGATGGCGGGGTGGACACGATCTTCCGCCGGGCGATGGCGGGGCGGACACGATCTTCCGCAGGGCGATGGCGGGGCGGACACGATCTTCCGCCGGGCGATGACGGGGCGGACACGATCTTCCGCAGGGCGATGGCGGGGCGGACACGATCTTCCGCCGACCAACGCCATGACCCCGCCCGGAGCGGGATTTCCGACAATCGACACGTCCGCCGGTTGGCCGCGCCGGAACGGCTCCTTCCCCGCGCGCCGCGCGCACGGGCTGCGTGGGCGCGGGGGCGATGCCGTAGCCGATCCACATCCGCGCGCCGCGCGCGGGCGGGCTGCGTGATCCTCGGAGCAGGTGCGCGCGAACGGCGGGGCCGCGCGCCGAGCGCGGGCGGGCCGCGTTGCCCGCCGCGACACAACCCCGATCGCTCCTTACCCGCGCGCTTCGGGCACGCGTCTTTCATCGCTGATTGCGTTCGCCTCGTGTTGCTCCGTCCCCGCGCGCCGCGCGAGGGCGCGGACCACCGGGCCGGACCCCGTTCCGTTGTGGCTTGGCGGGCCCGCCCCGAATTCCCCGACGCGGCCATCCGAATGCCCGCTTGGCGGGGCGTGAGGCTCGGCGGAGTGAAGGCGCACCAAGTCAAGCAGGCCCCGGCATCGCGGTCGAATGGCGGACGTTCCTACCCGATTTCCGCGGCTTCGCGCAGTTCCAAGGGCACGGATACCGCGACGCCCGCGGGAATCCCGGTCCCGATCACCAGCAGGCGCGCAGCGTCCAAATGCCCGGCCAGCCAAGCTGCGAGGGCGACCGGCTCGCGGTGCCCGGCCTTGGGGGCGTCGTGGGCGTCCAGCGCGATCTTCGACGGCGCCCAGACGATCATCCGGTTGCTTCTCATCGCCGAATCGATTTCCGCGCGGCTGTCCACGACGAGGCATCGGGAATCCCGTCCCGCCAGCCGCCAGGCGTTCTGCTCGATCGCCAAGAGGTCGATGCGCCTTTGCGCCAACGGCGCGCCGCTTTCCGGCGCGGGCGAATCCGCGGGACCGACGCACAACGCCACCGGAGCGCCGCGCCTCTCCAACGCGTCCAGCCAATCCGCGAGGCCCCGCCCGTCGACGACCTCGTTGCCCAGATAAACCACCAGGGGGCGGGGGTGGCCGCGCGCCGCCGGTGCGGCTGAACCGCGGGACCGGACGATCTCCACTCCGAGCGCGCCCGGCAGGCGGTCGAGTTTCTCGATCCTGGCGAACACCCGCTCCGCCCTTTCGTCGGCGAGGATGCGCTCCGCGATGCGCTCGGCCAATGTCTCCAGAAGATTCACCCTCCCTTCGGACAATTCGGCGCGGACCGCTTCCGCGATCGCGTCGTAGGACATGACACGGTCCACGTCGTCGGCGGGACCGCGTCCAGGTGGGCGCACCTCCACCGCGATGTTGAACCTCACCCTCTGGGCCGTCCCGCGCTCCGATTGGAACGCGCCGATTTCCGTTTCGACCACGTGATCGCTCAGGAAAATCCGATCCAGCGGAATTCCCGCGCCATCCGACGCCGGCGCGGGCCGGTCGCCGGGCGGGGGAAACATCGACCGGGAGTGTTCCGTCATGTCGTCACCGAATGCTGTCGCGGCCACTCGAT
>JANQKA010000351.1 GCA_028281405.1 Hasllibacter sp.
AACTTCGTCTTCCGCAACCTCGACCATCGGATTGTAGTCCGCCGCAATCCGGGCGTCGTGCAGTTGAACGAACACTTGGGCGAACTCGAGAATCTCCGGCGGAAACGCGACGTTGGCCGCGTTGAGGCAGGCCCGCCTCGTCTCGCCATGGCTCAGGCAGCGGATCATTTCGGCCCACGCCTTGTTGGACCGGATTGCCAAGTTCGTGCCGTGCATCGCGTTGGCGCACATCGCGGACGCCGCGTGGAACACGGCGTAGTACGCCGTGCTCACGGCGCGCCGCATGTCCATTTCGGTCGGCACGCGACCGCCGTACTTAGTACATAGCCATTCCGCGGTCGCGATCGCCTCCATCGCCATGTTCACGCTAGGCATGGAGGCGATCCAAAATCTTTGCCGGGCGAGGGCGAATGTACGGGAAGATGTCCTCCAGCTCCTCGCCCATGGCCCGCCTGATCGGCATCGTGAGGCCGACGAACTTCACATGGTCTTCTTCGGTGACGTTCTCGTCGAGGAACACATGGATATACAGGCATTCCTCGCCCATTTCGTCGGACGACATCTTCATTCGGACGTCGACCGCGACTTCGCCGAGATGGTCGCGGATGATGCGATCGATCTCGGCTCGCGTGCTTTCCGGAAGTTTCTTCCGCATGTCACCTTCTCCCCGCGCAAGCGGCGCGTTTGCGTGATTCGGGCCCCTGTCGGGGCGTTGGTTTGATATGCCCAAGCCAGCCGGCGGGGCAAACTGTCTGTTGGCGTCCGCCGCCCCACCGAATCACTTGGCGTGGCGGGTGGATGAACCATTCGGATGGCCTTTTCGCACGGAACGCCCGCCAGGTCAACCCCTCCGATTCGGGCGGAGTAATCAAGCCCGCGTGAGCGTGTATCCGCGGTGCGTCCGAAACCGATGGCGGGGCCCCGGTTCCCGGAAGCGCGATACTCCGCCGGCAGCCGGGTCGGCGCAGATTCTTGACATGAACACGATTCGGTGTCCCGATTCGTCGTTCGCGGCGCGCCAACTTGTCATGGCGCGCCGACGTGTGGCGCCCGCGCGGAAAATCGCTGGTCGTTCCGGCGGGCGGGCGAACGCATCCGTTCGGCTTCGAGATTTCCGCATGCCGTTGGACCTCGCGGTCGGTCGGCCCGCGCGAACTCCCGGTCGTCCCGGTGGCCGGAACGCGCACCCGATTCGCCCGGAACGTTTTGGCCATCCCGGTTGGCGCCTGCCGGAGCGGGTCCGGGCGGGAGCCGCGGGCGCCCCGGTGAGCCGCATTCCGGATTCCATTCCGCGGTGGATCACCGCTCCCCGGTGTCAGGCCCGCGCACCCGATTCGCCCGGAACATTTTGGCCATCCCGGTAGGTGCCTGCCGGAGCGGGTCCGGGCGGGAGCCGCGGGCGCCTCGGCGACCCCCATTCCGGATTCCATACACGCGATGGACCACCCTTTTCCCTGTGGCCGGGACGCGGCAACCGATTCGCCCGAAGATTTTGGCCATTCCGGCGGGCGGAGACCTGAAACGATACGAATCGAAATCGCTGGTCCGCTGCTTCGTCCGCCGCGCGGCGTCTTGTTCGGAACCCTCGCGCGCGTCTGCCGCCCCTCCGCGTGGGTCAAGCGGGTTGGCTCCGGGAGAGGCGACCGTGTGACGACATTGTCCGCGGTGGCCGCGACATGGTCCCTAGCGCGACCGGAGACGGTGGAGTCGAGTTGGCGCTTCACCCGAAGCGGGAACCTGTCACTTCCGAATCGGCGCATCGGCTGGTGGAGCAGACCGCCTTCGCCCGCGGGGCGGGCCGCGCGGTGTCGCTTGTCCCCAAACCGGACGGCCATCCGCTCCAACCGGGCCACGGGTACGGGAAGGCCGACTCCGGAGACAATCACAACAGGACCAATTCCGACGACCCCCAGCGGCGGAAAGGGACTTTTCACGAGGGGGCGCGCCATCCCCGAAACCGACTTACAGTTCGGTTTCCCTTCCCTCGCGCATGCGCTTTCTGGAATCTTGCGCGCCCCGGGTCTGGACCATGATCCATGTCGCGAACGCTTTTTGGTCCATCGGCGACACGGCGTCGAGGCCGGCGATGACCTTCTTCGCCTGAGAAACGTAGTTTCAAACTTCGTCTTCCGCAACCTCGACCATCGGATTGTAGTCCGCCGCAATCCGGGCGTCGTGCAGTTGAACGAACACTTGGGCGAACTCGAGAATCTCCGG
>JANQKA010000365.1 GCA_028281405.1 Hasllibacter sp.
AAGCCCCGCCCCGGTTCCGGCCACGCGCGGACGCCGCCCCGGCGGAAGCCGGTCGGGTTCCCGGGGCGCGGTCCCGGTCGACGTTCAAGCGGGTTCCGGCTCAGTGTCATTTCTTCCGCGCCGTCCGTTTCGATTTCGTCACCCGGCCATGTTCGGCTTTCGGGCGCGTGGAATCAAGCGCGTTCGCGGAGCGGGCCGGACGGATGCCCGTCTCGGTCGGGTGAAAATTCCGGTTTGAAACGAATCGCCGCGCGATTCGCCGATGTTTGCGCTAACCTGGACGGCTTTCCTGTTTCAATCGCGGAAGCCCGTGCTATGCGGGGAACGGATCGGGCGCGCGGATGGGAGCGCCGCCCCAAGCGGAGCGAAAATCATGAGCCATGGACGGGTGAACCCGAACCATACGCTGGAGCATCAGGGCATGACCGGGCTGAAGGCGGTTCACTACAATCTCATCGAGCCCGCGCTCATCGAGGAGGCCCTGCGGCGCGGCGAGGGACGGTTGGGACGGGGCGGGACTTTTCTGGTGACCACCGGCAAACACACCGGCCGGTCCCCCAAGGACAAGTTCGTCGTCCGCACTCCCGGCGTCGAAGGGGATGTCTGGTGGGAGAACAACGCGCCGATGGCCCCCGGGGCGTTCGACCAACTGCACGCGGACATGCTGGATCACATGAAGGGACGCGAGTATTTCGTGCAGGATCTGTATGGCTGCGCCGACGCGTTCCACCGCCTCGACGTGAGGGTGGTGACGGAACTCGCCTGGCACTGCCTGTTCATCAGGCACCTCCTGCGACGGCCCGAGGAGGCGGAACTGGCCAGTCTCGTGCCCGACTTCACCATCGTCAATTGCCCGTCGTTCCAAGGGGATCCGAAACGTCACGGTTGCGGGTCGGAAACGGTGATCGCGCTGAATTTCGAAAAGAAGCTGATCCTCATCGCCGGAACGGCCTACGCGGGCGAAAACAAAAAATCCGTGTTCACGCTGCTGAACCACATACTTCCGGAAAAAGGCGTGATGCCGATGCACTGCTCCGCCAACCACGCGCCCGGCAACCCGGTGGACACCGCGATCTTCTTCGGGCTTTCGGGCACGGGAAAGACGACGCTGTCGGCGGACCCGTCCAGGACGCTGATCGGCGACGACGAGCATGGTTGGTCCGACCGCGGCACCTTCAATTTCGAGGGGGGCTGCTACGCCAAGACGATCAACCTTTCGCGCGAGGCGGAACCGGAAATCCACGCGACGACCGAACGGTTCGGCACCGTGATCGAAAACATGGTCCACGACCCGGAAACCCGCGAATTGGACTTCGAGGACGACAGCCTGACGGCGAACATGCGCTGCGCCTATCCGCTGCACTACATCTCCAACGCCTCAGAAACGGCGCTGGGCGGGCATCCCAAGAACGTCATCATGCTGACCTGCGACGCGTTCGGGGTGCTGCCTCCCATCGCGCGCCTGACGCCGGCGCAGGCGATGTATCATTTCCTTTCGGGCTTCACGGCGAAGGTCGCCGGGACCGAGCGCGGGGTGACCGAACCTCAGCCCACCTTCTCCACCTGTTTCGGCGCCCCCTTCATGACGCGCCGTCCGGAGGTGTACGGCGGGCTGCTGAAGCGGAAGATCGCCAAGCACGGCGCGACCTGCTGGCTGGTGAACACCGGTTGGACCGGCGGCGCGTACGGCGAGGGCCAGCGCATGCCCATCAAGGCGACGCGGACGCTTTTGTCCGCGGCCTTGGACGGAACTCTGGCGGACGCGTCGTTCCGGAACGACGCGAATTTCGGCTTCGAGGTGCCCTTGACGGTTCCGGGCGTGCCCGACCTGCTGCTGGATCCGCGCCGCACATGGGGAGACCCCTCCGCCTACGACGCGCAGGCCGCGAAACTCGTCGGCATGTTCGCGGAGAATTTCGCGCAGTACGAGGATCACATCGACGACGACGTCAGGACGGCGGCGATCGGATGACGGCGCGGTTCTCCCGGATCTGAACGCGGGGCCCGGCTGTTTCGGGACGGGGAAACGCGTGACGGAGGGCGGCATCCGGGATTCACGGCCGCCGCCGCGCGGTTGTCCGGATTCGGTTCGATTCCCAAGCACCCGGGGCGCGCCCGAAGAAGGCGCGTGTCCGGGTCCGGGGAGGTTGCAATCGCGCGATTCGGGGCCGGCGACGCGCGTCAGCCCGCGAGACCCCGCCGGACGAGATTCAGCCCGGCGGCGATCAGCACGATGAGCGTGATGCGCCGGAACCTGTCCTGATCGAGACGGTCCTGAATCCCGAACCCCATCCACATTCCGAGCAGCGCCGGAGGGAGCAGGAACGCGGAGAATTGGATCGTTTCGCGGTTGAGGACGCCCGATTGAAGATGCCCGAGCAGGAGCATGACGCTGCCCGCTCCGTAGATCACTCCCTGCACCGCCATTTGCTTCGACTTCGGCGTGTCGACCGCGAGCAGGTATAGCACCGTTGGAGGCCCCCAGGTTCCCGCGAGTCCGCCAAGCGCTCCGGCCACCGATCCGGCGAGCACGGAAAAAGGAAGGCGCCACCGGGAAGGAATCCGGATCCTCAATCCCGCGAGTTGGACCGCGCAGAGCGCCACGACCGGAACGCCGAGAACGAGGAACATCGCGTCTGCGGGGATCGACGTCAGGGCCTGGGCCGAGATGAGAATCGCGACGCAGACGATCGCGGTGAAAAGCCAATAGTCCCGGAAGCCGGCCCTCGCCCGGCCGAGGCCCGAGCGCGCGATCTGAAGGAAGTTGGCGGTGACGATCGGGACGACGATCCCGGCCACGATCAATTCGGGCGGCAGAAAAATCCCCATTCCGGAAACCATGACGAGGGGCATCGCGAATCCGACGGCGCCTTTCACGACTCCCCCGGAGAAGGTGACGAGGCACGCCGCCGCGAGCGCGGTCGGCGGCATGAGGGCGGAAAGCGACTCCATCAAATCGTGGTAAACCACCGAGCCCGCGCCCGCATCCCGAATCGGCCCGGGTGCGGAGGGATCCGCGGATCGACGTTGCGCCGCGCCCTCCGCGGACCTATACCGGGTCGGGCGATAATGGAGGCGCGGCGATGCCACATGACGGTCGGGACATGAGCGGATCAACCCAGGCCGCGACGCCGGATTTGAGCGGCCTGACGGAATCGGCGGTCGCGGCGGCGGAGGGGCTGTTGAACGTCGCCCGCGATCGCGTGGCGGAGCGCGTCACGGTGGATGGCCGGGTGTCCGGCGCGGCGTTGGAGGCCGATCAGACGGCGGCGCACGGACTCGCCTGGCTCGCGACCTATGTCGAATCCCTGCGCCAACTCCGCGGTTGGTGGGAGCGCCTGGGATCGGAGGCGGGAGAGGCCGAACGCTTGATCCTGCAGATCGGCTTCGGCGAATACCTTTGGCAGATCTACGGCGGCATCCCGATGAGCCAGGGCGAAATATGCCGCCCGCAGGATTTGGGTCTCGGCCAGGACGATCAGCGCATGCTGATGGTGCCGGAGGTCATGCGGTTGACCCAGGAAGGGAACACGCAGGCGGCGCGCGCCCGGCTTGTCGAATTGATCCACGGAAGCGGAGGGATTTCGAAATCCGGCCTCGACGACGACCTGGAGATGATCCGCGGACAGTTCCGCAGGTTCTGCGTTGAAAAGATTTTGCCGCACGCCCACGAATGGCACCTCCGGGACGAATTGATCCCGATGGAGATCATTTCCGAAATGGCCGAAATGGGCGTGTTCGGCCTGACGATCCCCGAGGAATACGGTGGTTTCGGGCTGTCCAAGGCGGCGATGTGCGTTGTGTCCGAGGAGCTCTCGCGCGGCTATGTTGGAGTCGGTTCCCTCGGCACGAGGTCCGAGATCGCGGCCGAATTGATTCTTCACGGCGGCACCGACGCGCAAAAGGAGCGTTATCTGCCCAAAATCGCGTCCGCCGAAATCCTGCCCACGGCGGTGTTCACCGAACCCAACACGGGTTCCGATCTGGGGGCTCTGCGCACCCGCGCCGCGCCGGACGGGGACGACTGGGTAATATCCGGCAACAAGACATGGATAACCCACGCCGCCCGCGCGGACATGATGACGCTCTTGGCGAGGACCGATCAGGAGACCTCCGACCACCGGGGACTGTCGATGTTCCTGGCGGAGAAGGAGGCGGGAGACGACGGGAATCCGTTCCCGACGCCAGGGCTGACGGGCGGCGAGATCGGGGTTCTGGGCTACCGCGGCATGAAGGAGTACGAACTTGCCTTCGACGGCTTCCGCGTTCCGGGGGAAAATCTGCTGGGCGGCGTGACGGGACAGGGTTTCAAGCAGCTGATGCGGACCTTCGAAAGCGCGCGGATCCAGACGGCGGCGCGCGCCGTGGGGGTCGCGTGTTCGGCCATGGACCTCGCCATGCGCTACGCCGACGAGCGCAGGCAGTTCGGCAAGAGATTGATCGAATTTCCCCGGGTGTTCGGAAAGATCGCCATGATGGAGGTGGAGATCACCATCGCGCGCCAACTTACGTATTTCGCGGCCAGGGAGAAGGACGGGGGCCGCCGCTGCGACCTGGAGGCGGGGATGGCGAAACTTCTCGGCGCGCGGGTGTCCTGGGCCGCGGCGGACAACGCGCTTCAGATCCACGGAGGCAACGGTTTCGCTCTCGAATATCCGGTGTCGCGGGTTCTCTGCGACGCGCGGATACTCAACATTTTCGAGGGAGCCGCCGAGATCCAGGCGCAGGTCATCGCCAGAAGACTGCTTGATTGAACCCGGGCGGTCGGGGAACGGCCCGCGATGGACAGGAGCCGGCATCGGCCGGGATTGCCCCAGGGTTGGCGTCGTTCGGCTCCGGGGAAGAACAACGGCGGGAATTCGAACCGGGGCGGCCGGGACGGGGAATTTCAGGTTGCCTTCCAAAATGCGCGGCGGCGGGCTTCGGATCGGACCTGATGCTTCGCGGTCGTGAAGTCGCTGGGAAGGCCGGTCGTGGACCGATTCTCCGCGCCGATTCCGATGTGGAACGGGCGCGGCCTCTCATTCGGCGACCGCGGACGAATCGCGATGGCGAGGACGAATCGCGAAGGGTGATTCGCACGCGGTGACCGGGGATTGATTTGAGTCGCGGACACCGATGGATTCGCCTAGGTTGAGGAAGTGGGCGGAGCATGGAAGGATTGGTCATGTCCCTCCGCGGACAGTGGGTGCCGGCGGGCCGGTGGTGCCCTCGTGGAAGGCAGCCCCAGCGGCGGCGCGCCCTCTTCCGGCGATGGCTCAGCGGAATTCGACGGGTGACGCGACAAATTGCGAAATAAATTCCCATTTGCCGTGGACGGGTTGAAAAAACGGTACGGCGGCGATATGTGAGAGGGGCGCCGTTGGGCGGCGCGAACGAAATCACGTCACGGAACTCTCGCCGGGGGGCAAGCCATGGGTGTCGCAACCGCCAGGAAATCCGGGTTTCCTATCTACCCCGCCGTTCTCAAGTGGGCGCGGGAGGAGTGGGGGCTGTTCACGCTCGAGGAAGCCGCGGCCAAGGCGGGAACGTCCGCGCGGCGCGTGGCTCAATGGGAGGAGGGAACCGCTGTTCCGACCGAGGAACAGGGACGGCGCCTCGCAGACCTCTACGGTCGGCACTTCATGGAATTCACCTCGCCCAGGGTTCCAGACGTGACCCCCTTTGACCTCGTTTCTGATTTCCGCCTCGACCCCGGAGTGTTCGAGGGTGATCGGCGGGCCGAGAAGAGGGCGCTGCGAAGCCTCCAATCTTGGGCGGAGGCCTGCAACGACGATGCGCTCGACCTTTTTGAGATGATGGAGGATCCTCCGCCACAATTTCCCGTGGATCTCCGCGCCCAGGTTGAGGATTGCCCCGAGAAATTCGCCACCGCTGCCCGCGAACTCGCCGGGTTTTCGCTGGATGACCAATTCCACCTTCCCGAAGATCAAAAATCCGGGCTTGTGAAAACCCTGCGCGACAGGATCGAGGGCATCGGCGTGATCGTCCTGAAGAGCGCCGAACTGGACGAGACCCGCGTGCGCGGCCTTTGCCTGTCCTTCGATACGCTCCCGGTGATCGCGTTTCGTGGAGAGGCGCCCGGCGACGAATTGTTCACGATATCGCACGAACTCGGGCATGTGCTTTTGGGCGAAACCGGTTTTAGCGACCCGTATATTCCCAAGGTTTCCGGAGGAAAGCCCGCCGAAGTCGAACAGTGGTGCAACCGCTTCGCTGGGGCCTTTCTCATGCCGTCCGACGCGGTTCAAGGAATTTTTCCGGCCGGGAGGGCGGCCGCGTCGATTTCCGACGATGATCTGAACGCGGTCGCGGCAATATTCGGCGTGAGCGCGCACGCGATGCTATTGCGTTTGATTCAACTCGGTTTCGTGGACGAGGATTTCTATTGGAAAGCCAAGCGGGATGAATTCCTGAACGCCGATCCGGACCACACCCCATTTTCCAAATGCGAACGGGACAGCTATTGGCACCGGAGCCGCAACGGCGATCTCTACACATGCCTTGTTCTGGAAGCGGTGAATCTCGGTTTGGTTTGCTGGCACAACGCCGGGCGGTGTTTGGAAACCGGGGACACCTTCGCCCTTTGGAAAATGCCTGATACCTTCCGTGCTTGACGGCAAAAAATACTGCCTGGACACGTCGGGTTTGAGCAATCCGCGCATGGTGCTTCCGGACGATATCTTCGTTTCGGTTTGGAACCATGTGTACTTGATGATCGAACTGGGCGCGTTCGCCGTGACCAAGGGAATCTTTTCGGAGCTCGAAATGATCGAGGGCGGCATGGGGAAATTCATCTCGGAAAACAGGAAAATGATGCTCATGGATCGGGATGGCGACTGGAATGAAGGAGAATATTTGTCAATTTTTGAAGATTTCAAAGAGAGATACAGAAGTGTTCTATCCACGCCTGAAGTGAGAAAAAGGAGAACCATTGATCAAAATGACCTATCGATAGTCGCGCTTGGGAAAGCGATGCGGTTGCCTGTGATCACCATGGAGTCTCGCCCAATACAGATCAGTCAAAAGAGAAAACGCGTTCCCGAAATTTGCGACCTCGAATCGGTTGAGTGGTTGACGTTCAACGACTTTCTCCGCCGAGAAAATTTCAAGACTTAGCGCGGCGGGGACGGTTCCAAAATCTTTTTGGGAGGATTCGCGGTCCCGTTGATGGGGTCGACTCGCCCGCTGCCGGAAACCACCAAATCCCGGTCGTGAAATTTCCACACCTTCCCCGGAGCGGGAATGAATTGTTCCGCCCCCGCCGCCGCGTCCAAAGTAGCGGTGACCGGAATATCCGGGAAGTCCCGACAGTGATCAAGTGTGACGGGCGACAAGCGAAACCGACCGCTCCCTCGCCACGGGGAGCGGGGCGTGGACGAGTTCATTCGTGACCTTTCCCCTCGGCCCGGGCTGAGGCCAAAGAGAGAACATCGTCCGGTTATGAATGCGAGTAAATTAGGGGGCATGTCACGGCGATGGTGGAATTTCGGAAGGTCATGTCCGCGTCTCTTCATGATTGAAAGCCGATCCTTCGGATATGACGCCGAAGGTCGTCGGCCTGCGTTGAAGAAGGCGGCCAAGTGTCAGTCCGGGTCACCGGAAGAACCCGACCGTACCGTGCGATCGCGACGGGTATCCCGCGACCACTACCCGCAGTTCATGTCCATGTAATCCATCAAGCCGGCCACTCGGTTCCTGAGGTCCACTTCATGAGGCTGTCTCATCTGCCCCGCCCCGACCATGGCGTTGCGGTAGCGTGTTCCGGCTGAGATTTGTTGCTGAACCGTCTCGCAGTGAGCATCGGCAGCCGTCATCGCGAAGCCATGCTCGTGCGACATCCGATAGACGTGCGTCCCGCGTTGATGGGAATTTTGGGCCGTCATCGCTCCGTTCCAAGCCGCGTACGTGTCGCCCGGCGACATCCGGGAAACGTGCGACAGGTGCTGCGAGTAGGTAGGGTGAGGAATGGGCTGGTACCCGGGGCCGTAATACGCCGGAGCGCACGCCCACCGAAGCCGCAGCGCGACGACCGCGCCGGCGGACGTATCGCGGGATCCCGCGAGCGGGGTGAACGCCCCTAGCGGGAAACAAGAGCAGCCCGCGCGGCATCAAGCATCATCCCACTCTCTCATCCACATCACGAAAAGCACGCCTATAAGCAAGAACGATGGTTACTATCGCCGAACTGTGCGAAAGCGGCACTGGCGACAAGCGTCGTGGTTGTGATCGTCGTGTTTAGAGGCATAAACAAAAACTTCATGGCTGGTTTTCCGCAAGATAGGCGTCCAGTGCGTCACATTCATCCCCCCTGTTGTATTCGAGAAGCCCGACCAAGACAGCCGCTGGGACTATGAACCGCGTAAAATCCGGTCCGGGAATCGTCACGTATAACACGCCTAACGAGATCATGTAAAGCGCAGAAGCGAATATAGCCCGGCCTTCGGGCGTGGTGGACGAACAATAATGCTCCCACTTCTCAACGAGTTCAGGGTTGTCTTCGAACCTTTGCGGAGAGACATTGCAGCCCGTGAGAACGATGGTCGCTGCGACGACCGCGATGGGCGCGCGCCAAGAGGCGGGGCGAGTAAAATTCCCGAACATGGTCACTCCGTTACTGAACCGGATCCCGCGGGAAGCGAGGAGCCTCACCGTGGTCTAACCCGGAATCCGGCGAACGCAACATGATTTATGACCCGCCGCTGGCTTTGAAATAAGGGTTTGCCTCGTCTCCGGCTCCGATGCCCCGGTGTTCAGTCGATTCGTTCAGCGAATCACAGTCCTCCCTCATGCGAATCACTCGTCCGGTTGTCATGTGCGTGCCGGGGGCACGCCGGTCACCCGTGGCCGCCCAGTTTTTCGACGAGACGGCGCGGTTCCAGAGAACACGCCCGGGAGCGTTCCCACATCCTGAACGCCCGCCGGCCTCCATCCGCCCGGCGACACTCTTCATCCGCCCCGTCCCCGGTGAACCTTGCGACACATCCATCCCTTTCCGGCCCGCATGGGGCCGGAGATCGTAGACATGTGCCAGGAAGGGTTGCGGGCGGACGCAGTCGTCCTGGATCCGATGTGCGGCTCGGGCATGGTTCCCGGGATGGCCGCCAGGCGCGGCATGAGATCAATCGGATGCGACATCGACACTCTCGCCCGCCTGATCTCGGGGGTGAACTCCAAACCGGTGGACCCCGACGCCGCGCGGGCGGCGCTCGGCGACCTGATGAAGGCCGCGGCCGCCACGCCGCCGGACCGGGCCGACCTGCCCTGGATCGACGGATGCGGCGAGACCCGGAAGCGACTGGAATTCTGGTTCGCGCCCATGCAGCGGGATCAACTGCGGCGGCTGTTCCACCAACTCGTGACCAAACCATTGCTCGCCATTGACGCATGTTCCGACGTCCTCAAGGTCGCGGTCTCCCGTCTGATCGTCACCAAAACGCCGAAGGCATCCCTCGCCGCGGACACCGCGCGCAGCCGTCCTCACCGGGTGTTGACCGAAAACACCTTCGACGTGAAGCAGGCCCTGCCTGGTTCGCTCGATCACGTTCTGAGAGTCATCGGAAGTCCGGACATCCCTCACCCCGCCGAAATCCTCGCCGAAGACGCCCGCGACATGGCCGGCGTTCCCGACGGAGCGGTGGACTTGATCATAACCTCTCCACCCTACCTCAACGCCATCAACTACATGCGCGGACACCGACTGTCCCTGCACTGGATGGGATACACGGCCTCCGACTGCAGAAAGATGGCGGGACGATGCGTTGGAGCCACGGCCAAGGCATGCTCCACGGGCGGAGCCGGCCCGTTGGATGAAACCCTCGATCGGCTCCCCCTTGGAGACCGACGCTAGGTCGCGAGCTACCGGGACGATCTCGAGTGCTTGGCGTCCGAGGCACACAGAACCCTTTCGCCCGGCGGGTGGGCGACCTTCGTGATCGCGGACTCACGGATCGGCGGGGTTGTAGTAAAAAGTTCCGACATGCTGCTCGACGCGGCCCGGCGCGCCGGGTTCACCCTTCGCGGACGCCGGGAGCGGGCCATCCCCAAGGGACGGAGGTCGCTGCCGTTCCGGAATACGGACGAGGCGTCCCTGTCGCGGCGGATGGGTTCCGAACACATCCTGACCTTCGACAAGTCCGCGTGACATCCGCGAGAACGTGGCCGGCCCTTCTCCACATGGTGGCGGATTCCGCGGAACCGTTTCTCGATCAGTCCACTTTCTGACCCATTTCCTTCATCAACGCATCCAGCAGCGCGTCCTCGTTGAAGGTCTCCCCGCCGTAGGAATCATTATCGGCGGCGTCCCGGTCGGGATGGGGCACTTCAGGATGCCTTCCCGGCGGCGCGGCGGCGGGCTTCGGTTCGGACTTGTTGCTTCTCGGGCTTGGAATCGCTGGGAAGGTCGGTCGTGGATCGATTCTCCGCGCCGAATCCGATGGGGAAAAGGCGCTCCTCTCCTTAGGCGACCGCGCGCGAATCGCGATGGCGCGGCCGAAACGCGATGGGAGGGGCGCGCGCTGTTACCGCGGATTGGCCGGAGTCGCGGAGCCCGATGGATTCGCCGAGTTTTAGGAAGCTGGCGGAGCATGGAAGGATTGGCCATGTCCCGCCGCGGACCGCGGGCGGCGGCGTGGCCGGTGGTGTCCTCTTGGAAGGCGGCCCCAGCGGCGGCGCGCCCTCTTCTGGCGATGGCTCGGCGGAATTCGACGGGTGCCGCGACATATTGCAAAAAAATTCCCATTTGCCGTGGACGGGTTGAAAAAACAGTACGGCGGCGATATGAGGGAGGATGCGCCCACCAGCGGCGCGAACGAATTCAGGTCTCGAAACTCTCGTCGCGAGGTCAAACCATGGGCGTCGCAAACGCCAGGAAATCCGGGTTTCCCATCTACCCCGCCGTTCTGAAGTGGGCGCGGGAGGAGTGGGGGCTGTTCACGCTCGAGGAGGCCGCTGCCAAGGCGGGAACGTCCGCGCGGAGCGTGGCCCAATGGGAGGCGGGGACCGCTGTTCCGACGGAGAAACAGGGACGACTCCTCGCGGACCTCTACGGTCGGCACTTCATGGAGTTCACCTCGTCAAAAGTTCCGGACGAGGTTCCCTTCGACCTCGTTCCGGATTTCCGCCTCGACCCAAGGGTGTTCGAAGGGGACCGGCGCGCGGAAAAGAGGGCGCTGCGACGCCTCCAATTTTGGGCGGAGTCCTGCAGTCTCAATACGCTTGATCTGTATGAAATGATCGAGGAACCTCCGCTACAATTCCCTGGGGATCTCCGCGCCCGGCTTGAGGATTGCCCCGAGAAATTCGCCGCCGCGGCTCGCGAACTCGCCGGGTTTTCACTGGATGACCATTTTCAGCTTCCCGAAGATCGAAAATCTGGGCTTGTGAATACCCTGCGCGACAGGATCGAGGGCATCGGCGTGATCGTCCTGAAGAGCGCCGAGCTCGACGATACCCGTGCTCGCGGTTTCTGCCTGTCCTTCGACACGCTCCCGGTGATCGCGTTTCGTGGAGAATCGCCCGGCGATGAATTGTTCACGATATCGCACGAACTCGGGCATGTGCTTCTGGGCGAAACCGGTATCAGCGACCCTTATATTCCAAGGGTTTCAGGTGGAATGCCGGCTGAAATCGAACAGTGGTGCAACTGGTTCGCGGGGGCCTTCCTCATGCCATCGGACGCCGTTCATGGTAACGTGCCGACCTGGAAGGAGGCCGCGTCGATATCCGACGATGACCTGAACGCGGCCGCGGCAAATTTCGGCGTGAGCGCGCACGCGATGCTTTTGCGTTTGATTCAACTCGGTCTCGTGGATGAGGAATTCTATTGGAAAGTCAAGCGGGATGAAATCCTGAACGCCGATCCGGATCGCACCCCATATTCCAAATGCGAACGGGACAGCTATTGGCACCGGAGCCGCAACGGCGATCTCTACACATGCCTTGTTCTGGAAGCGGTGGCTCTCGACGAGATTTGTTGGCACGACGCGGGCCGATTCTTGGAAACTGGCGACACATTCGCCCTTTGGAAGATGCCGGAGACTTTCCGTGCTTGATGGTAAAAATACTGCCTGGACACGTCGGTTTGAGCAATCCACGCATTGCGCTTCCGGACGATATCTTCGTTTCGGTTTGGAACCATGTGTACTTGATGATAGAGCTCGGCGCGTTCGCGGTGACCAAGGAGATTATTTCGGAGCTCGAAATGATCGAGGGCGGCATGGGGAAATTCATCACGGAAAACAGGAAAATGATTCTCATGGATTGGGATGGCGACTGGAATGTGGGAGGATACTTGTCAATTTTCGAATATATCAAAGAGAAGTACAGAAGTGTACTATCCACGCCCGAAGCGAAAAAAAAGGAACCGTTGATCGGAACGACCTATCGATAATCGCGCTCGGAAAAGCGATGCGGTTGCCTTTGATCACCATGGAGTCCCTCCCAACGCGATCAGTCATGAGGAAAATCGCATTCCCGGAATCCGCGACCTCGAATCGGTTGAGTGGTTGACGTTCAACGACTTTCTCCGCCGGGAAAATTTCAAGTCGAAGATATGCCCGGGCCGAGGTCAAAGAGATAAAATTGTCCGGTTACGAATGTGGGTAAAATTGGGGGGTGTGTCATCCCGAATGCAATGTGATTATGAATTATCCGGGATAGTGACATATTTCCTTTTCCAAGCCCTTCGTCGGTGGCGTTTCGCGATGAGCTTGTGTATGATGTTGCGACGTCTTTTTAGGAATCCGTAATTCCAGACGTGGGTTGGATTCCTCTCACGCCAAGTACCGCTTGGATCGATCGTGCTGCATTCATCCAAGTGGCGTGTCAGCGGCGGCCACACCATGAAGCCTCGATTTGAACGGGTCAAATATTCCCTGAATTGGTCGTCGACCGGCATTTTGACGGTGGAGTATTCGGAAATGAACCGCAACGCTCCTTGACGGTTCCACAAGAGCGCGTTGGCCGCCCAGGGAAAAGAATGGGCATGAGCAAGAGTGCGTCGGCATTCGTCGATATTTCCGACATCGGTGGTGTATCTCGGGTGGGTAAACGCGCCGAGATTCACGAGATCCCAGTCGAAGTTGTTCTCGGAGAGAAGGAAGAGGATATCTTGGACGCTGTCCGGCAAGTTCGGATGCACCTCCACGTCGTCTTCGAACACGAGCGCTTGGGGCGCGCCGCTCTCGACAATTCTCCGGGCGCAGTCCAGATGACTCTTGTAGCAACCGTATTCCGTCCCGAGGAGCGACCGCCCCATGAACTTGAGGCACGCGTCATTGTCCACGTCCGGCAGGGTCCGCAGGATTTCAAGGTCAAGTCCCCGACCGTCGAATGCGGGAACACGCTGAAACTCCAGACCGATGGACCTCAGTCGGGAAACCATCGCCTCCAAACGGTCCGGACTTCTTTCCAGATTGATGAGGTAGGATTGAATTCGCATTGATCGCCCCCCGCGGCCGCGTTCTAATTCTCGTTGCCATCGATGTCAACGCATGGCCGTCCAATCCAACGGGATCGTCCCGCACGGATGTGACATGCCCCCTAATTTACTCGCATCCGCCACCGGAAAATGTTCTCTTTGGCCTCGGCCCGGTCCGCGGACCCGCCCCCGGCGGCGGTTCGCCGCGCCAACGGGTGTGTGGAGGGCCCCGGGGTCCATCCGGGAAGTCCGGATGAAGATCAAACTTGTCGGGCTATGAGGGACACCAGCCGCTCCCTCGCCGCGGGGAGCGGGGCGTGAACGAGCTCCTTCGCGACTTTTTCTCGCAGGAAATGGCCGGTGACCCCGAGCCCCGCCATGAGGTCGGAAAGCCCCACCGACTCGGCGCCGGTCAGGCATCGCGGCAACGGCAGCAGCCGGTCGGCCCAGGCGCCCGCTCCGGCCGCGCTGACAGCGCGCCCCGTGCGCGGGGAGATGTAGCGGAGATCCTCGGTCGCTCCCGTCGCGGCGCAACGGGACAGGTCGAGGCCGAATCCGGTGTCGTCGAGCAGCCGGGATTCCCAACGCAGGTAGGAAAGTGGCCAGTCCCGTTCTGTCTCGAGCGCGTCGAGCATGGACACGGTGGCCGAATACAGGCCGGGATGGGCTTCGCGTTCCGGCAAGGTGAAGCGGGCCAGGGCGCAGGTCGCGTTGAGGGCGGCGAGCGCCGCGCGGTCGGACATGATTCCCGCGCGCGCCCGGACGGGCTCGGCGGTGAAGTTGCCGAGATGCTCGTCGAGCCTCGCCCGCCAAGTCACGGACAACTGCGCACCGGGTTGCAGGATCGGCGCGGTCCCGCGCGACGCGCCGCCGCGCACGACTCCAGCGTGGAGTCCGTGTTCGGCGGTGAACACCTCCACGATGGACGAACTCTCCCCGTGTCTGCGGGCGGAGAGAAGAACGCCTTCTGCGGACCACTCGATCATGTCCCCGGTATATGGGAATCGCCGCTCCGGTGGAATCGCCGAAGTCCGAGGCGGTGTTCCGCCCACCGGCGCCACCGCGCCACCCGTGGCGCGCTTCCTCGCAATGGAGCTCTCACGAAGTCGGAGACCACTGGTCGGGGACGTCCCCGTTTCCAATCGATGGAGCCTTCATCTCCTCGCGGCTCCGGCTTTTCCAAGTGGGAAGGCTGGCGGCCGGAACCGGGGACCTTGAATCCGCCGCCCACGCGGTTCGGTCCACCCCTCCGCCGGATGAACGGCGGAGCGGCGGATGTCAATTGAACGTGGGATCGTCGGGAAAGGCGCGTCCCCGGGCGTCCTCCACGCAACGGAGCCGGAGACCACTGGTCGGGGACGCCCCCTGTTTACAATTGATGGAGCCTTCATCTCCTCCGCGGTTCCGGCTTTCAAAGCGGGAAGGCGGGCGGCCGGAATTCGGGGATCCTTGAAACCGCCCGCGCGGTTCGGTCCGCGCCTCCGCGGATGAACTGCGGAGCGGCGGATGTCAATTGAACGAGGGATCGTCGAGAAGGGCGCGTCCCCGGGCGTCCTCCACCTCCACGATCCAGATATCGGGGTCGCGCCCCCGCGCCCGGGACAGGGCTTCGTCCACCTGGCGCTCCTCGCCCTCGGAATACACCATCCAGGCGCGTTCGCCCGTCATCGGATCGTAGCCGCGCTGCCAAGCGGTCGCGGTGCCGTCCATGCGGCAATGCTTGACGACGACCGTGCCCGAGGTTTCGTCGCCCTTCGCCAGAATGAAGCAGCCTATTCCTTCGGTCTCCAACCGGCGTCGGTAGGCCGCGACCCATATGCCCGTCGCGAGCCGCGCCATCAGGCGTCGCCGCTCCAGTCGAGTCCCATCCGGGAGAAACGCTCCTTTTCGTCGAGCCAATTGGTCCGCACTTGGACGCGCGTGAACAGATGGACCCGGCGGTCGAGGAATTCCTCGAGATCCTCCCGGGCCCTTCGGCCCACCTCTTTGATGGTCTCGCCCTTCTTTCCGAGCACGATGCCCTTGTGGCCTTCCCTGGCCACGTAGATGATCTGGTCTATGCGGACGGAACCGTCCGGCCGCTCGTCCCACGCCTCCGTCTCCACGGTCAATTGGTAGGGCAGTTCCTGATGCAGGCGGAGGGTCAGCTTTTCGCGGGTGACCTCGGCGGAGATCATGCGCAGCGGCAGATCCGCGACCTGGTCTTCCGGGTAGAGCCATGGGCCTTCCGGAATTTCCGCGGCGAGCCATTCGCGGAGGCCGCCCACGCCGTGGCCCTTCTCCGCCGAGATCATGAAGGTGCGGGCGAAGGGGAAGGCGTCGTTCATGATATCGGCGAGGCCGAGCAGATGTTCCGCCTTGACCCGGTCGATCTTGTTGATGGCCAGCGCGACCGGCGCGCCACCGACACGTTCCCGGAGCGCGTCGAGAATCGTCCGAACACCGTCCGTCAGTCCTCGGTGAGCCTCGATCATCAGCACGACGACGTCGGCGTCCGCCGCTCCGCTCCAGGCGGCGGCGACCATGGCGCGGTCGAGCCTGCGCCGGGGTCGGAAAAGCCCGGGAGTGTCGACGAAAACGATCTGGGAATCCCCCTCCATCGCGATTCCGCGGATGCGCGCCCGCGTGGTCTGCACCTTGTGAGTGACGATCGAAACCTTCGACCCCACCATGGTGTTCAACAGCGTGGATTTGCCCGCGTTGGGCTCCCCGATTAGAGCAACGAATCCGGCCTTGGATGTCATTGGTTTCCCCCGGCCGCGTCGGTTGGAACGTGGTCGATTGGAGGACGGAAACCCGCCGCGCGGGCGTGCGTGTTCGAAGGATCACGATGCGGGAAAACAAGTCGGAATTGGCGGGAACCCGACGTGCTTGCGCGCGTATTCGGAGGGAGGAGGCGTGATCGACGCGGGCGTTCGCGGGAGGAATCCTCCGCGCGGGCGCGCGAATTGGGAGGCGCAACCGCCGCGGAGCGCTCCGCCCCCGCTCCGGCACCCACCGCGCGGGCGCGCGTATTCGGAGTTGAAACGTCATGGTGAGAACGCCGCCGCCGTGCGCCCGACGCGGGGACGCGCGAATTCGGAGCGGCGCGGACAACGACCCGGGAAAGTTTCGCGGCCAAAGGTCCCGAGTGAGGGAATCCACCGCGCGGAAGCGGTTCATTGATTGTCGGTCCGGCGGTAGGTTCGGAGGCGGGACGCGGAGCGGAACCTTCCATTGAACGGCTCAGCCCAACCGCCCCAACAGGGCCTTCGCGGCCGCGGTCTCGGCGGCCCGTTTGCTGGAAGCTTTGGCGGTGGCCGACTCTCCGGTGAAGATTTCGGCCCTGATCGTGAATATAGGGGCGTGGTCTGATCCCTCCCGGTCCACCACCACGTATTCGGGTGGCGGTTGGCCGCGGGCCTGAACCCACTCCTGAAGCAGCGACTTGGCGTCGCGGGGATCAGCCTCGACTCGTTCGATGCGGTCCTTCCAGAGCCGGAGGACGGTTTCGCGGGCCTTGGCGAACCCCGCGTCCATGTGGACCGCCGCGATCACCGCCTCCATGGCGTCTCCCAGAACCGTGTCCTTTCGGCGACCGCCGCTCATCTGCTCCGCCCGGTTCATGTTCAACGCGGAACCCAGATCGATTTCGCGGCCGACCGCCGCGCAGGTCTCCTTGCGGACGAGGGTATGGAATCGCTGGGTGAGTTGGCCCTGGGTCGCCTTCGGATCTGCGATCATGAGCGCCTCGGCCACCACGAGGCCGAGCACCCGGTCGCCGAAGAATTCGAGGCGCTCGTTGTTCGTGCAAGAGAGCGTCGACACGGACGAGTGCGTCAACGCCTGCGGCAACAGCGTCTGGTCCGAGAAGCGGTGCCCAAGCCGATCCTCGAAAGCGCGGAGACCGTCCGGATCCTTCATCTGACCGCCTTGAGGAAACGGTCGGGCCTCCAAGTCCAGAAATAGAACATCGAGCGGCCCGAGGAGGAGAACACCACCCGGTCGGCGCGGCCGATCAGATATTTTTTGTGGACGAAGCCGATGCCTCCCTTGTCCTCCCGGAAGCGGCTGTCCTGCGAATTGTCGCGGTTGTCACCGACGAAGAAATAATTTTCGGGGGGAACCGTGTACGCCCGCGTGTTGTCGCCGATTCCGCCGCGGATGATGTCGAGGGTCGAATATTCCACGCCGTTGGGAAGGGTTTCGAGGAGCCTGTCCTTCTCGCAATTTCCTCCCAAGCCGATGGGGATGACGCCCCGGCATCTGGGCGGGGACCCGATGGGGCCCTGTTGCTCGTAGATTTCGACGAAGGTTCCCGCGGGTACGCGCGGCACCAACTCCCCGTTGATGATCGGTCCTCCCCGGCGGAATTGGACGGTGTCCCCGGGAAGTCCGATGAGCCGCTTGATATAGTCCTGACCGTTCGCGGGGTGGCGGAACACCACCACGTCGCCGCGCTTCGGTTCCCTGAACAGCCAACGGTCCTCTATGAACGGGCAAATCGAGAACGGGCACGAATATTCGGAGTATCCGTAAGCCATCTTGTTCACGAATAGGAAGTCGCCGATCAACAGCGTGTCCTTCATTGATCCCGATGGAATCCAAAAGGGTTGGAAAAAGAGGGTGCGGAACACGCCGGCGATCACAAGTGCCCAAGCGACGGTCTTGACGGTTTCGACGAGCGAGTTCCCGTCCTTCTTCTTCGCCATTTCGAAAGTCTCCAACAGGGGGCCGGGCCTACATGGATTGCGCCCGAAGCGGTGTCAACCCGGCCCGGCGAATGGAAGCGGGAGGCTCTCCGGCCGGTTGGAAGCGCGACGGCGGCTTCCGCCGACCGGCCGAAACGGGCCGCCGCGAGGTTCGCCACCTTCCGGAACGGCCTCGATCACGACGAAAGCCTGCGCCCAGGGATGGTCGTCGGTGAGGCTGACGTGGACGATCGCTTCGTGGGCCGTCGGCGTCATCGCGGCGAGCCTGTCGGCGGCCCATCCGGAAAGGGTCATGACGGGTTGCCCCGTGCGCAGGTTCGAGACGGCCATGTCGCGCCACGCGATGCCCATCCTCAAACCGGTTCCAAGGGCCTTGGAACAGGCTTCCTTCGCCGCCCAGCGTTTCGCCAGCGTGGCGGCTTCCTGACCGGCGCGGCGCCTTGATTTCCGAAGTTCGGTTTCGGTGAACACGCGTCGGCGGAACCGGTCGCCAAAGCGTTCGAGCGTTCCTTCGATGCGTTCGATGTTGCAGAGGTCGGTGCCGATGCCGAGGATCATGGCGGGGTGTTACAGGGCGCGCCCTTCGGGCGGAACCGGGGGCGGCCCACCCGCGGACCGCGGGGGTCCGGCGCCGCGCTCCGCGGAAGAGATCGCTTCATCCGCGGCCACGCCCGATCACCCGGGAGCGGCGGCCAGGGGAATAATCGAAGCCGTTCCGTCCCCGCGAATCGCCCGCCGTTGCGCGTCCGGAGGAGAGGGGAACCCCGCCCGGCGATTCGAATCACCCGGATCGAGAGGGATTCCGCCCGCCCGAATTCGAATCTCCGCTCCGGAGCGGCTTGTCCGCGGGAGAGGTTCGGCGGGAAATCTTCGGCCTTCAGGTGCGCGGTGCGGCCAACGCGGGATTTCCCGGGAATATTCGAAGCCGATCCGTCCCCGCGAATCGCCCTCCCGAAGCGCGTTCGGAGGAGCGGGGGTTCCCCGCACGGCGACGCGAATCACCGGGATCGCGCTGGATTCCGCCCGCCCGAATTCGAATCCCCGCTCCGAAGCGGCTTGTCCGCGGGAGAGGTTTGGCGGAAATTTTTTCGGTATTCAGGTGCGCGGTGCGGCCAACGCGGGATTTCCCCGGGGCTTCTTCGGAGTTGCTCCGTCCTGATATCCGCGTTCCGGCGATGGCCCGGCCCCCGGCGGGGGCCGGGCGGATTGACGGTCACGCGGCGCGCGGGGTCCGCTCCGACGCGTCCGCGCGGGACCAGAAATGGCCGGCGACGGCGCCGAGGACCGCCCATCCCGCCGCGGACACCGCCATGCTGCGGGTGGCGAAATGGGCGGCGAGTTCCGGGGGAGCGACACCGAAGTACCTGTCGAGGTGCGGCGCTCCGACGAGATGCGGAATCAACAGGAGCGCGACTCCTCCGGCTACCGCGGCCAATCCGCTTCCGAAGCCGATCAGCGCGACGCCCGCCAGGGAAAGGACCACGGTCATGCCCCACCAGATTTGACGCGCGCCGATCTCGGCGGCGACCGTTCCGGGAAGCTCGGGCGGCAGTCCCGCGGCCGGCGCGAGCTGCACGGCGAAAAATCCCGCCGCGCCCCACGCGAGACCGGTCCGGGCGTCGATTCTCGCCCCGCGGCGCGAAGCGATGGCGAACGCGGCCGACATAAGAAGTCCGAAGGCGGTGAAACTGACGACCGAGAGCGCGGCGGTCAGTCCGTGGCGCCGAATGTCCCCTCCCAGCGACGGAGCGCCCGCTTCCGACTCCGGAGAGCCTCCGGCTCCGAAGTGGACGCGTTCCCCGCCCTCGTAGAGTTCCCCCTCGAGGAGCGGCGGGATGACGAACGCGAACGACAGGAGCGCGAACGCGACCCCGGCGGCCAGGCCTGCGTAAACCGCGCAGGCGAATATGCGTCGCGTCATGTCAGTGGCACGGGAAGGCGATCGCGTGACGCTGGTCATGGGCGGCGTCGTGCAGGATCGCGGCGTGGCTGATGCCGGCGACGAAGAGCAGGGAAAAGCCCAGCAGGATGGCGGCGGCGATGCCCGCGATGTCGGAAGGGCTGTCGGCGCGGTCGAGGGTTCGCGTGGTATTCATGGTTTCGGTCTCCGTTTCCCGTCACACCCGACGGGGTTGAGGTTGGCGCGCGGCAGGTCTCCTGGCTCGCGGTTCCTGGCCCCTCGCCGCCTTCCCGGAGTGTCCTCCAGTGACGTCTGGCGGGAGCTCGCCGCTTACAGTCGCGGGGGCGGCTTCGGCCCCGGACCCCGATGTGGGTAGCCCGTCCCGAATTCCCATTTTCACGTCCCGGCGCTTCGCGCGTGGGACGACCGTGCGGGATCCCTTCTGCCCCGCGCGGCGACCTGGGTCAAGACGGATCGTGTTTTTCGAAGCCGATGGGCCAATGCCGGGCACGCCGGGTTCCGCCGCGCCCTTCCGGGCCTCCGGGCCAAGGCGCCTCCTCGGCCAGTGGCCCGGGGCGGGGTCGATCCGCATGTGCGCGGATGCGCGTGCTCTCCCGTGGTGTCGGCGTAGGCTCTGGCGATCGATTTGCGCTTGCATGCGCGGCTTCGCCCTCACCACCGGGCAAAACGTCCGTCCCGCCGCAATCGATTCGCGCAAGATGCGCGGATGCGCGTTGGCGTCCCGCGCCGCCCCGAGGATCTCGTCCTCAATCGATTCGCGCGCGCATGCGCGTCGAACCCCGACCCCGACAAGGTCGATGACCGAAACTGGGAAATCGATTCGCGCGCGCATGCGCGTCGAACCAAGCCGCGCCGCCAGCTGCCCCGAAGGATCGAACAATCGATTCGCGCGCGCATGCGCGTCGAACCGGGATCCCTCGCCTCCGTCATCCACTTTTGACTCGCGCGCATGCGGGGACGCGCCGCACCACCCGGACCTCCATCGGGTTGCGGCGGTTATCGACTCGCGCGGTCATGCGGGGACGCGCTTCGCGCCGTCCATCCGTTGCCAAACCACGCCGTTATCGACTCGCGCTGGCATGCGGGGACGCGCTTCGCGCCGTCCATCCGTTGCCATACCACGCCGTTATCGACTCGCGCGGGCATGCGGGGACGCGCATCCGCATCGCGTTCATCACCCGCGCCGACTTCGCTTATCGACTCGTGCACGCATGCGGGGATGCGCGGGAGGTGCCAAGATTCGACCGCTCCTCGACAAGAATGGGTCCACGCGTGAGTGGATGCGCGGCGGGCAAGCGATTCGCCGTGGACGCGGAGTCGATCGATCCATGCGAAAGCGGATGCGCGGCCTGGCCGGTGGGCGACCCAAGCACGACAAGGATCGATTCGCGCTCGAGCGGATTCGTCGAATCGGGCCGTGTACTGTGCATGCGCCATTGGTCCACCCGCGCGGGAACGGATGGGCGGTGGTTGATTTCCGGAATGTTCGATCTCCAACGGTTGGCGGCGCGGGGAGCGGATGCGCGCTCCGGGGAGCGACTCTTTTCGCGATTCGCGGCGCGAATCACATGTATGGATGCCGCGCGCATGGGGCGTGGGCGAGGCCAGGGCGGGCTTCGCCCGCGGGAAGGGCCCGCAATCGGCCGGGAGATTCCGAGCGGACGTGGCCGTGGCGGGGGCCGCCAATCGTCTTGACGGGGAACCATGACCGTCGCAAATGGCGCCGATGCGTTTTTCCCGACTCAAACTGATCGGCTTCAAGTCCTTCGTGGACCCCACCGACCTCGTCATCAACGATGGGTTGACCGGCGTCGTGGGGCCCAACGGGTGCGGCAAGTCGAATCTTCTGGAGGCTCTCCGCTGGGTGATGGGGGAGAGCCGTCCGACCGCGATGCGCGGAGGCGGCATGGAGGATGTGATCTTCGCCGGGGCCGCGACGCGCCCGGCGCGAAATTTCGCGGAAGTCTCCTTGGTGATAGACAATACCGAACGCCTCGCTCCGAAGGAATTCAATGACAACGACCAGTTGGACATCGTGCGGCGAATCACCCGCGACGCGGGGTCCGCCTACAAGGCGCAGGGCAAGGATGTCCGGGCGAGGGACGTGCAGATGCTGTTCGCGGACGCCTCCACGGGCGCGCATTCTCCGGCGTTGGTGAGGCAGGGGCAGATCAGCGAGTTGATCAACGCGCGTCCGAAGGCGCGGCGGCGCGTTCTGGAGGAGGCGGCGGGAATTTCCGGCCTGTACCAGCGTCGTCACGAAGCGGAACTGAAGCTGAAGTCGACCGAGACGAATCTGGCCCGCGTCGAGGATGTCGTGGAGAATTTGGCCGGGCAGCTTCAGAGTCTCGCGCGGCAGGCTCGGCAGGCGGGACGGTATCGCGAACTCGGAGAGAAGTTGAGACGGGCCGAGGGGCTTCTGCTCTACCGGCGTTGGCGCGAAGCGGACCAGGCGC
>JANQKA010000399.1 GCA_028281405.1 Hasllibacter sp.
GCGAATCCGGCGTAGCTGACGGTTTCGCCGCCCGGCAGGCGCAGGAACACGGCGTCCGATCCGGCGCGGCGTCCGACGAGACGGTCGTGAAGCGGATTCGCCATGTTATCGTCCCTGTTGACCGCAACGATTTGGGAGTTGCCCGATCTGGGGTCAAGCGCGGCGGCTATCGCCTGCTTCCAAGGCCGCGTTCAAGGCTTCGGACAACACATCCCCGTCGCCGACATGGTTGGCGAGGATCAGGATCAACCGGGCGTTCAACGCTTCGCTTCGATCGCGGTCGAGTCCCTCGTGCGCTGCCATAAGGTCTGCGTAGAAGGCGTCGTGTGAGGTCAGGTTCGGGTCGGTGATCAAAGGCATTCAAAGTCCCTCCATGACGGCGGCGCGGGCCGCGGCGACAGTCTCGGTCCCGGCGTCACGCCATCGCGCCGCGATAACCTGATCGGGTCGGATCAGATAAACCGCTTTGGGCGCGCCGCCGAGGTATCGGCAGGCGAGGGGCTCTTCGGCGGGAACGACGATGAAGCGGCAGCCATCGACCTCCGGCGCGGCCGCGTTCACCGCCATGACGGTCCAGCCGCCGGCCAACCGGTCGATGAGCCAACCTTCCCGCGTCGGCGCGTCTGGCGCGACGGACCCCGGGCGCGAGACCCCGGGCAAAGCGTCGTCGTCGGCTCCTCCGGTCGGATACACGCAGGGCATGGAAAGCCGTCCGCCGTTGACCCAGCCGCGGGCGAAAGGAAACCGTTCGGCCAGTCTCAGGGTCTCGTCGCGGAACACCCGCTCGATCCCGTCGGCGGGAGTCATGAATCTGGTGGTGCGCGAGGAATTGGCGATGTTCTCGTCGGCGGCGTGGACCCGCTCGCGGTCGTAGGAGTCGATCAGGGCGGGCCCGGCGCGCCCCTCCAGAACGGCCGCCAGTTTCCATCCGAGGTTCGACACGTCCTGAAGTCCGCCGTTGCCGCCGCGGGCGCCGAAAGGGGAGACGACATGCGCGCTGTCTCCGGCGAACACCACGCGGCCGTGGACGAACCGCTCCAGCCTTCGGCACTGGAAGGAGTAGACGGATACCCAGTCGAGGCGGAAATCGGAATGGCCCACGACCCGTTCGATTCGCGGGATCACGCGATCCGGACGCTTCTCGACCTCGGGATCCGCCTCCCAACCGAGTTGCAGGTCGATTCGGTAGATGTTGTCGGGTTGCTTGTGCAGGAGCGCCGATTGGCCGGGGTGGAATTCCGGCTCGAACCAGAACCGTCGTTCCGGGGGAAAGTCCGCCTCCATCTCGATGTCGGCGATGAGGAAGCGCTCCTCGAAAGGTCGGCCTATGAAATCGAGGCCCATGAATTCGCGGATCGAGGATTTGGCGCCGTCGCAGGCGATCAGGTATTCGGCGGAGAGGGTGTAGTGGCCGTCCGGTGTTTCGAGTTCGATCTCCACGCCGTCGGCGTCCAAATCGATGGCGACGGCCTTGTTTTTGAACCGCAGGTCGACGAGGCCGCTCTTTCTTGCGGCGTCGACCAGATATTCCTCGACGTGGTATTGCTGGAGGTTGATGAAGGCCGGGCGCTTGTGCCCGTCTTCCGGCAGAAGATCGAACGAGAAGATCTCCTTGGATCCGCGGAATGTGCGCCCGACCTGCCAAGTGACGCCCTTCTCGACGGCGCGGTCGCCGATGCCGAGGCGGTCGAATATCTCCAAGCTCCGTTTCGACCAACAGATCGCGCGCGAGCCGATGGAAACCACGTCGTTGTCGTCGACCACGACGCTTTTTTGGCCGTGGTTGGCGAGTTCGAGGGCCATCGCCAGGCCGATCGGGCCGGCGCCGACGATGACGACGGGATGGCGCGGTTCCGGGGCGGCGAGGCCCGGCGGAGCGACGTAATCGAACGGGCGGTGGTGGTGGGGCATGAACCCATACAATTGTTGTGGCGGGTGGCGCGGCGGCGTCTCATTTCCTGAGGCCAGTTGGCGTTGGATACAACCAAGCGGCGCACAGGCTTGAAGAATTCGGGGACGCGCGGACGCGGCGGCGTCCGTTCAATGAAGCCGGGCAAGCGGCATGATTCGCTCGCCGGCTCGACCACCGGCCAACCCGGCCCGTCCCCGAATCGTCAATCCGCCGGAAAATTCCGCCCGCGCGCCGCGGTTGTTTGGCCGGATCCAAATCGGCTTTAACCGATCCTCGCTTGGCGGCCGCGCGACCCGCGTTCCGGGGTCCCCGCGGCCAAAGTATCGATATCCGACAAATTCCGGGCGCACGGCCGCTCCATTTCGGACGGCGTGGCTGCGCGGGACGCCTGAGGCATGACCGCGGCGGGGACGGGTGTTGCCGTCGTCGCGTTTTGGCGGACGGCCTTCTGGATTCAGAATGCCGCGTTCCGGGCACGTGGAGGAAATTCCGCCTCCCTAATCCGACTTCGGCGCGTGGAACCGAAACGACGGCCTCGTCGTCGGATCGGGAAGATGTACGGAGAGGATATTCCGTTTCATGATTCTGGCTTCGGCGCGCGGATTCGAAAACGACGGCCTCGGTGTCGGATCGGAATGATGGACGGAATTGAACGCCCCGGCCTTCGATTCGGGAGCGGCGCGGGCTTCGTGGAGCGCCAACCGCTCGCGCCACGACCGAGCCTCCTTCGATTCGGGCACGATCCCGGGATCCGGTGAGGGATCCGGGCGGCGCGTCAAGGGAAATGGGCCCGCAGGAGGGGCGCGGGAGTGGACCGCTTCGCGTTGCCAATCGTCAGGCGAAGTAGGCCCGCGCGGAGGGCGCGCGGCCCCAATCCAAGTGGAAGTCATCGAGCTGCGGAGGGGCGGCGCCCGCGTGGGACAACATGACGTGGGCTTGCCCCCGATGATGGATCTGATGTTGGAACAGGTGCGGAAGAATGCGGTCGACGCGCTCGGTCACACCGGGTTCGTCGGGGCGTTCGGTGGCGACGCGACGCGGCAGATCTTCCGGTTTCAGCGCGTGGCAGAAACCCGCGAGATCCTCGTCGGCCCGGGCTTGTGCCGCGGCGAGCTCGCCTGGGTCGGTGATGTCTTCGCGCTCATAGACCGACCTGCCGGCGCCTCCCTCCCTGAGCGCGTCGATGTAATAGAGATCGACCTCGTGGATGTGATTCAGCGTCCGCGACAGGGATCCGAAGAATCCCGGCCTGGGCGCGGTGAAAGCCGCGGCGTCGAGCGTCAGGACCGTCCCGTAAAGCGTCGCGTTCGCCCAAGCGTTGTTGAGCGATTGAAGTCGGTAGGCGTCCATTGTCATGGGGTGTGTCCTTTGATGGAATCAGTGGTGTCACCGGCCCGCCGGGCCGACGGGGACGCCGGCTGGAGTGGGCCGCCGGCTGAAGCGGGGGCGCGGGCCGTCGGATCCTCGATCATAGGAATGGGGTCGCGGAGATAATCACTCCCGACGGGCGGGGAGGTCAAGGAATTCGATGTCCGAAAAGAACCCGGGGGATCCCGACCGGGACGCGCGAAGGCCGTGGACCGGTGGGTGGGAATCGGGACCGCCCCTTTCCGCGTTATTCGTTCGGTGCCGACGCGTCGGAAAAATGTGGGCGTGAGCGGCGGCGGGACTGTCCCCCCGAAGGATTCGACACGACGTGGTTCGCGACGTAGTTCCGTCCCGGGTCCGGGGGAATCCGCTGAGCGCGCGGAGTGAACACGCGGACGGGGGTCCATTTTTGCGGACCTTGCCGAACACGCGGGAGCGGCGTCGAAGCCGGGCAGGAACCAACTCCGAAGGCCACGAAGCCGCGGGGAACGCGGGGGGCGGCCCTCGGCCCTTGGCTCTCAGCGGCCGGCACTTGGGACACGGCGGCGAAAGCCCTCAGGAATCCGTGGGCGGGGCGAAGCCGGATCATCGAAACGTGGCGCGTTGATGGTCGCGTCCGATAGGCGGGGCAGTCGCGGCCACAGGCTCCGAATCATGGACGGGCCGCAAATCGGCATCCGCAGACGTCCGATGGCGCAGGTCGGGTGCGGCGATGTCGGAGGGTCCGGTCCGCGGCGAAATCAGCCACGCGGAAGGCCTCTCCATCCGGATTGTCAGCGACGATTCCGCCGACCGAGAAGTCATTTGGCGAGGGCGTCCGGTGGGCGGTTCCGACGGGCGCCGACTTCGGGAGATTCCCGCCGATGCCGCGGCGGGGGAGGGCGAATTTGGAGCTTGTGTCCCCGCCGCTTCACCCACGGCATGGAGTTATAGACCGGTTTCGCATACACAATGTCGGTGTGTCCCGCAGACGAATTCCATGACGGGAAATTCAAGACGGCCGCGCTGGCGAAGGCGGATCTCGGTTCACCCGCCGCCGAAAGACGGTGGGTTGGCGCGGGGATCAGATCAATCCATGGGAGCAAACATAATCGCCGCATCCAGAGAGCGGGTCAACCGCGTCCTCCAAGGCATCCGCTCCAGTGAAAAGATCAAGGTGGGTTGCCTCTTGGGGCTCAAAATCTATTGGGATTCCGTCGTCGCCATCCGAGTCTTCCAGATCCACGGAGAAATCAACGACTGGGGAAACCGATGCAATCGGGACAACCTCATTGGATACGCTCCGCTCTTCGCCGATGCCAGGTGGGGAGGTCTCTCCCCCGCGCAAACCTTGTTCGGATTCTCCGCTCTCATCATCCGTGTTCGCGGCGCCTATAAAATAATAGTGGCTGTCCTCGCCAAAACCAGACCCAATTCCATTGATTGTCAACATGAAGCCGGACGGGTTGGTCATGATCGTGTTTCCGCCTTCGTAGGCGACCTCCACCGAGCCGATATCCCTTCCAAGCGCGAGTCGGTCGCCTTGCGCTTGGTTGAAACCCTCGACCGTGGTCATGCTTGCGTTTGTGCTGTCCGATGAACTCAGGAACTGGAAGATGTCCGCGCCGCTCCTTCCGACCAACCTGTATCCTCCCCCCTCTCCGTACAAAATGTTTCTTTCGCCGCTGACCGCGATTAATTCTAATTCGGTCGATCCAGGATCGGGTTCAAATAGAATGTTTTCGGTCATTACTTGAACGTCATTGGCGAATCGCAAAATTTCAAAGCCATCAAGACGATCGGTGCCTTCATCCGTTCCGTCCAGTGTATTGGCGTCGGTGATCGTCAACGAATTGATATATTGAAAGTGGAAGTCTTCGATGTTCCCCGTGTAAACGGAGGTTTGAGTGTCCCCATGAAATGCCACTTCAAAGGCATATAGCAAGTCGTCTCCTTCACCTCCGGTGACCGTGAAGTCGCGCGTGCGGGCGAGCACAATATCATTGCCCGGCGTGCCGTTGGAGGACGTGGAAAAGGTTTGATCCTCGAAGTGGATCTCATCAATCCCGTATATGAGATCGCCAAGGCGACTCTCCCCTTCATTGGCTTTCACTTTGAAACCAATGGTGCCCGTGATGTTGCGACTTGGCGAAAGGAAGGTATATCCGCTTAGTGGTTCCGCGTAATACAACGCATCCATGGTGCCCACCTGGCCCAGGATGGCAGTTTCATGGTGGCCGTAGAAAATTGCCTTTTCACCTCTGCCGTAGAACACATCGTTTCCCGGCCCGCCCGAGATTTGTCCGGAGCCCGCCGCGGCGACCAAAATTTCATATTCGGGATTGTCGTTTGGGAGAGATTGAAATGCCCGTCCGGTTTCGTCATCGTTCGTCCTGATTGTGAAGGTTCCCAGTCGCACATCTCCCTCTCCGTCATTCAATATCAAATCGATCTCCGTGTCG
>JANQKA010000452.1 GCA_028281405.1 Hasllibacter sp.
GAGGTTCAGTTGCCGGCGACGCCGGGCCCGACCCCGGGGTGGTTGTTCCACCGTCGGGCCGCGTGGCGGCTACGCCGCGATCGACCCCGGAGGGCTGAACGCCGCGCGATCGAACGTATTGGTCCAGGGTCCGCGGCGATTCCCGATCAGCGTTCGAATCAGTGCCCGCAGGTCGGCGGAGGGTGTTCGCCGTGGGCGGCCCCGCGGGTCGCGACCGGTGCGTCCCCTTGCGGTCGGTGGCGGTTGCGGCCAATCAAATCGCTCCGCCGACGGGCAAGATGAATCCGGCCATCGCGGCGATTCCCACCGCCACCGAATCATTGGTCCGCGGATGGCGGATCGGGCGATTCGATTGATTCCTCCGCGCCGATCACCGCCGGGACACCCCGTTCGCCGGGTGGCGACCGTCCACCGCGGGAGGAAACTCCGGGCGGAATCCCGCTTCCTCAACGGCATTGAGGTTCCCCGTCCGCCGAATCCCGTGACGGGCTTGTCCGGGATGGTCGTGGCGCGCGCGCCCACCGGATTTTCGAGCGCCGCCACCCGTCGTTCGAAGCGCCGTCCGCCGAATCCCGTGACGGGCTTGTCTGGGATGGTCGCGGCGCGCGCGCCCAACGGATTTTGACCGCCGCCACACGTCGTTCGGAGCGTCGTCCGCCGGGGCGGGCAAGGCGCGCGAGCGGCGGGTGCGGGGGGTGCCGTGTTCGGATGGCCTCCGGCGAAGACGACCGCGCGCGCGGGCGTGGCCGAGCACGGGGACACCGGGATGCTCCCCGGTTGCCCGAAGAAGACGACCGCGCGCGCGGGCGTGGCCGAGCGGCGAAGTGCGCGTTCCATTCGACGACATCGTGGATTCGGCCCGGGTGGCCTTGGAACCGGTCCCGGTCCATGACCCGGATTCGACGCCGCCGAGGCCGTTGAGACGATTTCGGCGAAGGGCCATGCCCGGGTTGTTTCATGGCGGCCCGCCCAACCGTCGCCGGGGCCAGGGGCGACCGCGATGCCCGGGCGTACCCGCGGCAGCCGTTTCACGCCATCATGACCCGGGCGTGGCCGGCCATGTCGAGGACGTGGACGCGGATTGACGCGCGCCCGTCGGCGCCGAAGACGGCGGTTCCCTCCCGGGGTTCGAAGTTGGCGATCCTCTTGGAGCCGGGCTTCATCGGGGGCGTGACCGTTCTACGGCCAAAAAAGATTGACGTAGGTCGATTTCGTGGACGCGTACCGGCGATGACGTTTCTGCAGGGTTCGATAGATGCTGTGGTCTATGTGCTCGTGGGTTTCGACGAAGATCGCCTCGGCGCGGTCCATGAGACCCGCTTCGCGCATCGCTTCGAGGATCGACCATTCCGACCCTTCGACATCGATCTTCATGACCTTGACCGGGGTTTTGAATTTCCGCAGAATCCGGCGGATATCCATCACCTCGACGCGTCGTGGGTCCACTTCGTCATTGCGCAGGAATTCGTGGACGATGGACGAGGCTTCCGAGGCTTTCAGCGGGTCGTGTTTGAAGGACGATTGCAGGATCAGGTCCGCCGTTCCGTCGAAGTCGCTGACGGCGGCTTCGTGGACATGCACGTTGGACCGACCCTCGAAGCGTTCCCTGAGGATCGCGCAAGTCTCCGGTTCGGGTTCGAAGGCGTGCACCTCGGCGCCTCCCTTGGACATCAAGTCGGTGATATCTCCAACGTTGGCGCCGAGATCCAGCGCCAAATCACCGGGGCCGAGAGCCTCGGCGACGGCCATGAACCGATCCATGGCCCTCGGAGCGAAATGGCGCTCCAAATCGTGATAGAATTTTCTCCCATACCCCGGAATTTGCCAGAGAGCGGCGAATAGCCAGAATTTCAGTCCGCGCGGACGAAAATCCTCCGCGGCCCACGGGTGACTGCCCGCCATGCGATTCCCCCTTGGGTCCGATTTCCGGTCTCCGGCGTTCAAGCCCGCGAGCCCGTCCGCCCCGTCAAGGTGGGCGATTCCCGGGGCGCCGTCAACCCGTGCGATCATCGGTGGCCCGTGGCGGCCGCTCGGTGTGGCCCACCGTTCGGGTCGCCCGCCCGTCACCGGAAAGCGGGCCAAGGGCGACGGTGTCCCGCCCGGTGAATGGTGGCCGGCGGCTACGCGGCTTCGACGACCACAGCGATTCCCTATCCGCCGCCGATGCACATGGTCGCCAACCCCCGGCGTCCGCCCGTCCGCCGAAGCTCGTGGACGAGCTTGGCCAGTATGGTGGCGCCGGACGCGCCCACTGGGGGCCGAGAGCCACCGCGCCACCGCTTGGATTGACCTTCGCCGGGTCGATGCGGAGGCGCGCCTTCACGGCGCGGTCTTGCGCGGCGAATGCCTCGTTCGATTCGACGATAGCGATTCCCTACCGCCGCCGATGCACATGGTCGCCAACCCCCGGCGCCCGCCCGTCCGCCGAAGCTCGTGGACGAGCTTGGTCAGGATGATGGCGCCGGACGCGCCCACTGGGTGGCCGAGAGCCACCGCGCCACCGCTTGGATTGATCTTCGCCGGGTCGATGCGGAGGCGCGCCTTCACGGCGCGGTCCTGCGCGGCGAATGCCTCGTTCGATTCGACGATATCGAGATCGTCCGCCCGCGGTCCCGCGCGCTTCGGTTCCTGAAGGTTCGCGGGGACCGGGCCCATGCCCATGATCCCGGGATCGACGCCTCCGAGCCGGGTGGAGTCGGTTTTGGCGAAGGGACGGAATCCGGTTATTCGATAGCGGCCCGGTCCGCCGGCGCCAGCGCGGCGATGGCGTCTTCGATGCCCGAAGCGCCGCCCGCGGTCACCGTTCCGTCTTTCCCGAACGCGGGCCCGAACCGGCCATGGCGCCGATGTCGGCGTCGGCCCGCGCGTGCTCGTCCTTGTCGAAGGCCGCGACGACTTCCGGATATTATTTTCGATCGACGCTCTGATTGGCGAAGCGGACCCCGCCGCTCGACGCGGCCGCGTGTCTGTGCGATTCGACCGCGAATTCATCCCGCTCCAACCGGGTGACGCCCTCCTGTGCCGCGATGTTATCGGTGGTTGCGCCCAAATGGCCTCGTCCGAAGGGACCGTGAGGTGCGCCGACCATCATGGCGACGCCGTCGAAGTCGCCCATTTTCCGACCGAAGCGGATCTGGGACACCAAGTCTTCGGCCCCGCTCATGCTTTCCACGCCGCCGACAAGGACGGCGCGGGCGTTCCCGAGTTTGATCCGCCTGTGAGGCGTTGGTGCGCAATCACTCGTTATTTCAATAGGGTTCACGCATTTTTGTAGGAACTGAGGTCAACCTGCGTCCTTCCGGCATCCCGGTGACCTTGCGCTCCCTTGTTGTCTCCGCGCTCCCGCTTTGGCCGGCCACTCCGGGCCCCCAACCCCGCGTATGGCGGTGGGAGTGGTCGTGTCGATTCTGGTCGGTTTGGGCTTGCTTTCTCCGTGGATTTTCGATTCCAGGGATTAGCCCAGCGAAGGGAGACCCGGATGGCCGAACCCCACCCTTATGAGCTCAGGACGCGCGCGGTTGATCTTGTGCGCGACGGTCACCCCCCGCGAAAACCGCTTCGATGCTCCGCGACCCGGAGGCGATTGTCCGTAACATGCGCGCTCTCTCCAAGCGCGGCGCCTCGTTGTCCCCATTAAAGGTGCGCGGCCATCGCCAGTGAGGGCCTATGCATTTCTGGTATTCGGGCAATGACCAACGTCCGACCAGATCTCAATACGCTAAAATCATTAAAGTGGGCGGGACGCCGTCGACAGAGGGGAAGGACAGGACATGAAGGAACAGAAAAACTGAAACTGAAACTTGAGCCTGCTCCAACACGGATTCTCGATGGAACGAGATTCCCAACGGACCACACGCGCGCGCACTCTCGGATTCCATAAATTCCTCGCCCCGCCGCGCACCCGATGCCGAAGGGCGGCGCGGCTCGCGGCGCGGACGGTGCCCGTCAAATTTCAAAGGCCGCCACTCCCAAGGCTTGTTCTCCATTATTCGTGATTTTTCCGGAGCCGCCGCCAGCGGGTGCGGGTCAGCAAACTATGGGAGCGCCAGCGCCACGACCCTTCCAATTCCGGGTCGCGCGCCGAAACGTCGGGAAATTCGACGCTGACTCTGCCGAAATTCCCTCCCGTCGTTGTCTGGGCGCAATGCGCCAATTCGAAGTCGGGGTGGTGCCGCTGATCACGTCCGTGAAGGCGCCACATCTATTCGCCGCCGAATTGGTGAATGTCGCTCCAACCCTCGACTCGGGCGAAAAATCCAGCGGGACGGGCGCACCATTTGCTTGAACAGGGCATGTTTGGATCGGCTCCGCGGGTGTGATCGTACTGTGGAAGGGGGGTCATGTCCGGCGACTCGGGAAACACGTAACTTCCCCTAATCCTCACCGCTCTCCTCCATGTGGATCGTGCGGCGTCAAAAACACTCCGCCCGGTCTTCGAAATCACCAATTCGTCAATGTCGCGGTTCAGAACCGCCCGCGCCGCGGCTCCCATGTCCCGGCGCGAAATGTTCAGGATCGATTTTTGCAACGCGCCGAACCAAACTGTCTCGCCCCCAAAGGTCAGGCCTCCTCCATGGGGGAAGGGAGTTCCGATCACACGGCATACCGCGATCCCCGGGGTCGAGGCGAGCGCATCCTCGAGCTCGTCCAACCCGTAATCGTCTGAGTTGCTGTCGTGGAGCGCGACCGCATCGGCCCCGCGCGCCCGGGCGTGATACCTCGCCCAAGCGGAGATCCACTCGAGGTCGTTGTTGCTCGACATTGTCGCGACGACCCTCCGCCCCCGGAACGCTTCGGTCTCAGATGCCCGCACGGGCAGTTCCGCCTCCCGACCCGCGAAGCGCATGCCGAGCTTCGCGCCTTCGGGAACGGGCGGGCGCACCCGCTCGCACTCCCCTTTTAGCCGGCGCCTCAGCCGGCGGGCCGGCTCGCCGTCCACGCGCGGACCATCCCGAAGCATGGGCCCAAAATTCCGCGGTTCGGGGCCGGTGATGATCACATCCGTCCCGTTGGCCAGACGAACCGCGTCGTAGGCCAAAGTGCGGGAATCGTGCACGGCATGGATGTCGTCATTGCGGTGGCGCTCAGGGACGAAGCCCTCTCGGCGGAATGGCGGGTGTTTAGGGACCACCGGTCCTCGAAGTGTGAATTGCGCGGAAGTCCATCTATTCTCCCATGACGGGTCGAACGGCGACACTACTCGCACCGGCGTCCGGCGCAATCCCTTTGTGGATAATCCCCTTGAATTTCATGTTCGTTGTTCCTGCCATTCGTTGTCGTGGGAGCGCCCGCCCCCGCCCGCGGCGCGGACGCGGTCGATAATGTCATCTGTGGAGGCGGCCGCAACGGGGGCCTCGGAATTTTTTCGTTGCCTCATAAACGTGGCCATCCCCTTGTACACATGGATCATCGCCTTGAATTTTGGGCATCCCCCATCTTTGAATTGGCCCGCGAACGGTGGTGGTCCGGGCCTGGAATGCTTGCCGGAACATGGGGACCGCGGATGAAAGTGCGCGGGCGCGCGGTGGTCCAGGTGATGCCTCCGGGTATCGTCTGGAGCGATTTTCGGCTCCGACCTTGTTGATTCGGTTCGGCGCGGCCGGGTGTGATTCGTTCCGGCGTGTCACGGCCACGCGGGTCGGTCATTTGCGGCGGTGGCGGTTGAATCCGTCGGTGTGGAGGTGGACGCCGCTCCATGCCGGAGGCTCGTTGGAAATCCCGTTGCCCCGCACCAAGGTCAAGGCTTTGTTCCTCGTTCCGCCCGGACCCGGACCGGTGTCTCTCCATTTCGGGATACAGGCGTGGTCCGGTTCGTTCCCGGGATGGCGGTGCCTTGGATGAGCCGCGTCGTGGCGTGGACGCGCCCTGTCGGGCGGAGGCGGCGTCCCTTGGGTGGTTTGGCCGTTCGGAGATTGTCGGCCCATGAGCGGCCTTCGCCCGGGATCGCGTCGTTCCGGCGGAACGCGGACCAGGAACCGCCCCCGCCCGTTGGCGCGACCTGACGGGAATCGCGTGGCGGCTCGCGCTCGGTGAGCCTTCTGGGGGGCGCCCTCGGCGTGAACGCAGCCGGGCGCGGGGCCTGGACGGACGCTCGATCCGAATTGAGGTCGTCCGCATCCTTGGATCGTCTCCATATTCCCGCGTGGCGTCGCGGAACGCCCGTCGTGATTGACATTGACGGGAGATTCGTGGCACCGTCGGGCGGCGTTTCCGGCGAATCAATGTCCGGGCCGCCGGCGTGGGGTCGGCGGGTGTCGGGGGGAACCCGGATTGAA
>JANQKA010000630.1 GCA_028281405.1 Hasllibacter sp.
CCCGGCGCCGGCCGGTGGACCCTCCCCCGGTGCGCCCGGAATTCGATGCGCCGCCGCAGGAACCTCGTCGCCTGATCCGAAACCTTCCCCGGATCCCCCGTCGTCAGGTACATCTCCTCGGTCCCCGCCCCCAGCATCTCCGGATGGCGGTCCAGATAATCCGCGAGGCTCTCCGCCACCAATTCGGCCTGCCCGAACAATTTCACCCCGGGCCCCAACGCCTCGCGGAACACTTCGCGCATCAGGGGGTAATGGGTGCAACCGAGGACCGCCGCGCCGGGATTCGGCATCTTCCGCTTGAGCGCGTCGACGTGCGAGCGGATCAGGGCCCCGGCGAGGATATCGTCGCCGTCCTCGATGGCGTCCACCACGCCCCCGCAGGCCTGGGCCTCGACATCCACGCCGATCGCCCGGAACGCCAACTCCCTCTGAAACGCCCTTGAGGCCACGGTCGCGGGAGTCGCGAACAACGCGACGTTCTTCACGGCGACCTCGCGCGGCGGCGAGTTGTCGCCCCAACGCCGCTCGGTCAAAGCCTCGATCATCGGCACGAACACGCCCAGAACACGCTTGTCGGCCGGCACCCACTCCTCCTGCATCCGGCGAAGGGCCGCCGCGGAGGCGGTGTTGCAGGCCAGAATCACCAGGTCGCAGCCGGATTCGAACATCCCGCCGACCGCCGCCGTGGTGAGGTTGTATATATCGTCCGCGCCGCGCACGCCGTAGGGATTGGCGGCATGGTCGGCGAAATAGACGAACGTCACGTCCGGAAGGCGCGCGCGCGCCATTTCCAAGACGGTCAGGCCGCCCAGGCCCGAATCGAAAATTCCAACGGCCATCCAATTTCACCCCTTTCAACGCGCGGCCCGCGCCAGCAACCATATCCCGGGTCGACCGGGGTCGGCGAGAGGGCGCGGGTCCGCCCCGCGGGAAATCCATAATGGCTCGGGGATCGTTCCCGAAGCGGGCGGGGATGGTCCGGAGGCCGCGCACCGCCCACGACGCCCACCGGACGGTCCACGCGGCTTTCGAACCCGCTTGTCAATGGCGCGGCCCGAAAAGTGAAACGCGAATGGCCCTCGTGACGAAGCGGCGCGTTCCCGCCCCGACGAAACGCGCCACCGCCGCCCAGGTAGGAGCATCGCGCCGCGGGCGAGGCCGCCTGAAAGTCCCGACGCGCCGCGGTCGCGGACGCCCGCAAAGCCCCGCACGCGGGCGCTCGCCGGTATCCTCGGTTCGGGTGAGCGCGCCCACGACGAAGGCTCCACGCGCGTGGACGACCAGCAGAAGGCCCCGCCGTGCCCGATCTCTTCGGTGACGAAGGCTCCACGCGCGTGGACGACCACCATAACTCCCGCGCAACGTCCCACGAGGCGCGCGGGGTGCGATTCACCGGGCGGAGAGACCACCATCACTCCCCCGCGACTTCCCCTTCTCCGCGCAAAACCGCCAATAGCTCTTCCCGCCGAGCCGCGGCGACTCTGCGGTTCGCCTCCTTCACCGGTCCGAACCCCTTGATCGAAAGAGGCAATTCCGCCAATTCCACGGCGGCGTCCAAGGCGGAAGGGGATACTCCACGCGCTATTTCCGCCATGTCCGCCTCGTATTGGACGATCAGCCCGCGCTCCGTCACGCGCTCCGACGCGCGCCCGAACGGGTCGAACGGCGTCCCCCGCAACACCTTCATGCGGGCGAGCAGGCGGAACACCACCGTCACCCACGGACCGAAAGCCCGCTTTCTCGGCCGTCCCCGCGCGTCGGTTCCGGGCAGAAACGGCGGCGCAAGGTGGAACGTCGGCACAGGTTCGCCGCCGAACGCGGCGCGCGCCTTGGCCGCCGTGTCGAGATGAAGGCGCGCGACCTCGTACTCGTCCTTGTAGGCCAACAGTTTGTGATATCCTTTCGCCGCGGCCTCCCTCAGCCTGTCGTCGACGATCCCCTCCAGCATGCGGCGGTATTTCCCGGCGAGTTTTGGCGATTGGTAGTTGGTCAGATGCGCGGCGCGGACGTCGATGATCCCTCCCAACGTCTTCGGAGGCCGCGCCGTCCCCGACGGCTCGGCCGCGCGGGCGGCGTCGGGATCCGCCATGGCCCACCGACCGAGTTCGAACGCCTCGAGATTCTTTTCGACCGCGGCTCCGTTCAGTTCGATGGCCCGCCGAACGGCCCCGCGGGAAATCGGAACCAGTCCCTTCTGCCACGCGGCGCCGAACACCAGCATGTTGGAGAAAATCGAATCCCCGAGAGTCCTCCGCGCCAATTCGGAAGCGTCGAACAGCTCCAGCCGATCCCGCAACCGCGCCTCCAGCGACAGCCGCAATTGGTCGCCCGGCAGGGAGAAATCCGCGTTCCTCGTGAATTCCCCGGTGACGATCTCGTGGCCGTTCACCACCGCGCCGGTCCGCCCGGCGGACATCAGGCCGATGGTCTTGGATCCCGCCGAAACCACGAGGTCGCCGCCGATCACCGCGTCCGCCTCTCCCGCCGCCACCCGGATCGCGGAAATGTCTTCCGGCCTCTCCGCGATCCGGGCGTGAATGTGGACCGCTCCGCCCTTTTGGGCGAGGCCGGCCATCTCCATCATGCCCACGCCCTTGCCGTCCAGATGCGCCGCCATCGCCAAAACCGCTCCAATCGTCACCACCCCGGTCCCCCCCACGCCCGCGATGACGATGTTGTGCGTTCCCGCGATCGAGGGGAGTTCCGGCTCGGCCGTGTCGCCGATCCGCGGAACCTCCCCCGCGGCCTTTTTCCGCCCGGTTCCCCCGAGCGTAACGAACGCCGGGCAAAACCCGTCGACGCAGCTGAAATCCTTGTTGCAGGAGGATTGATCGACCGCCCGCTTGCGTCCGAACTCGGTCTCGACCGGCACGATCGACACGCAATTCGATTGGACGCCGCAATCGCCGCATCCCTCGCACACGTCGGTGTTGATGAACACGCGCCGGTCGGGATCCGGAAACAGGCCGCGCTTCCGGCGACGCCGCTTTTCGGCCGCGCAGGTCTGAACGTAGACCAGCGCGGACACGCCCTTCGTTTCCGCGAGTTTCTCCTGCACCTTCATGAGATCTTCGCGCCCGCTCGCCTCCACTCCCTCCGGAAGCGTCTTCGGATCGAAGCCCTCCTTTTCGTCGTGGACCACGTGGATGGTTCGGACCCCCATCCCCCTGATCTCGTTCACGATCCGCGCCGCGTCCAATCCGCCGTCGTTCCCCTGTCCGCCGGTCATCGCGACCGCGTCGTTGTAGAGGATCTTGAAGGTGATGTTCGTTCCCTGCGCCAAGGCCGCCCGGATCGACTGGAAGCCGGAGTGGTTGTAGGTGCCGTCGCCGATGTTCTGAAACACGTGCCCGCGCGTCGAGAACGGCTCCTCGCCGATCCAATTCCCGCCCTCGCCGCCCATGTGGGTGAATCCCAGCGTTCCGCGGTCCATCCACTGGGCCATGTAGTGGCATCCGATGCCCGCGTAGGCGCGCGATCCTTCGGGAATCCTCGTCGAGGTGTTGTGCGGACACCCCGAACAGAAATACGGCAGGCGCGCCGCGATTTCCGGCGCGTTGTCCGCGCGCCTCGCCTGAAGAACCACGTCGAGTCCCGCGCGGACCGCCTCGGTTCCGCGGCCCTCCTCGATCAGGATGCCGCCGATCTTCTCCGCGATCAGCAACGGGTCCAGGGCGCCCCGCGCCGGAAACAGCTCCTCGCGGCCCTCCCGCCCCGCGCCGCCCTTGTGGCGGCCGTCGACGCGGAGGCCCCGCCGGTCGTCGAAGAGCGCCTCCTTGACCCTCGCCTCGATCAGCTTGCGCTTCTCCTCCACGATCACGATCCGGTCCAATCCCTCCGCCCATTCGCGGAAGCCTTCCGCGTCCAGCGGAAAGGTCTGTCCCACCTTGTAGAGCGTTATCCCGAGCCGCTCCGCGTCGGCCTCGGAGATGTTCAGGAGCGACATGGCGTGGACCAGGTCCAGCCAATTCTTCCCCGCGGCCACGAATCCGACCCCCGCGCCCGGCCTCCCCCAGGCCCGCCCGTCCATCCGGTTGCGCCGGGAGAACGCCTCGGCGGCGTCCAGCTTGTGGTCGACCAACCGCGCCTCCTGCTCCGTGGGCGTGTCCACGAGGCGGATGTTCAATCCGCCCTCCGGCATCGCGAATTCCGGCGTCTCCAGCCGCATCCTGTCCGGCCTTCCGTCCACCACCGCGGTCGTCTCCACGGTGTCCTTCATCGTCTTGAGGCCCACCCAGACCCCCGCGAATCGCGACAGCGCCCAGCCGTAGATTCCGTAATCGAGGATTTCCTGAACCCCCGCCGGGGACACGATCGGCATGCAGGCGTCCATCAACGCCATTTCCGATTGATGCAGCGTCGTCGACGACTCCCCGGTGTGGTCGTCTCCCATGGCCATCAGCACGCCGCCGTTCCTCGACGTGCCCGCCATGTTCGCGTGGCGCATCACGTCGCCGGACCTGTCCACGCCGGGGCCCTTGCCGTACCAGAGGCCGAACACCCCGTCGAAACGCCCCTCGCCGCGCAGTTCGGCCTGCTGGGCGCCCCAAAGGGCCGTCGCCGCCAAATCCTCGTTCAGCCCTTCGCGGAACAGGATGTCGGACTCCTTCAAGTGTTTCTCCGCCGCGCGCATTTGGAAATCCACCGCGCCGAGCGGCGATCCCCGGTATCCGGTGACATAGCCCGCGGTGTCGAGGCCCGCGGCCCTGTCGCGGCTCTTCTGCATCAGCATAAGGCGCACGAGCGCCTGGGTGCCGTTCAGCAGAACCGGCGACGCGCCGAGGTCGTAGCGGTCTTCGAGGGACACATCCCGCAACATCGTTCAAAGCCTCCCGTGGTGGATTCCAGAGGCCGCCGGCCGATGGACGGAGCGGAGCCGAGCGGTGTGCGGGCCGCGTGGAGGTCCAGACCCGGCTTCCACCGCCCGTCGCCCCGTCCGTGGCCGCGCGGACGCGGCGTGTCGCGGTTCGGTTCCGGCGTCCACCGCACGCCACCCCGTCCGGGGCCGCCCGGACAGTTCGCGTCGCGGTCCCGATCCGGCGACCGCGGTCCGCCGTTCGGCGCGGCGGGGCGCGGGGTTCGGGTCGTGTGACCGTCCAGTTCCGGCGTCCACCGCCCGCCTACCCGTTCGGGACCGCGCGGACGGGTCGCGTCGCGGTCCGGACCCGGCCTTCGCCGCCCTACCGCCCACACGGAAACGCGCGGGGGGCGAACCGTGTCGCGGTTCGGCTCCGGCATTCGCCGCCCGCGGGCCGGCGCGGTTCCGCGCGCGGGACTGGCCGGGTGGTGGTCCAAATCCGGCGTCCCCGGCACGCGGGCCGGAGCGGAGTTCGGCGGGGCGGGAATCGCGTGTCGATCCGGATCCGGCTTCCACCGCCCGTTGGCCCGCACGGAGACGTCCATCCGCGATGGCGGGACCGGATTCGCCCAAAAGCGCGGCGCCGGAGATGAACGCGACGCGAATTCGCGGCCTCGGCGGGGGGGCTTTACAAATCCTCGGACAATACATATCATTATCATAGCGGATCCCCGCGGTCGGGGATACCGGAAATCCGCGGCCGGGCGGAATCAAGAGGAAAATTCGATGGATTGGGACAAGCTGCGGATTTTCCACGCCGTCGCCGACGCCGGCAGCTTGACACGGGCCAGCGACACCCTCCTGCTTTCGCAGTCCGCGGCGTCCCGCCAGATCCGCGCGCTTGAGAGATCGCTCAACGCCACGCTGTTCCACCGCCACGCGCGCGGCTTGATCCTGACCGAACAGGGGGAGTTGCTCTTCGACGCCACCACGGCCATGAAAAAGCGGCTCGACAACGCCTCCGCCCGCATCCGCGACAGCGAGGAGGAGGTGTTCGGCGAGCTCAGGGTCACCACCACCATCGGCTTCGGTTCCCTGTGGCTCGCGCCGCGCCTGACCAAGCTGTACGAACATTATCCCGACCTCAATGTCGACCTGATGCTGGAGGAGCGCGTTCTGGACCTGCCCATGCGCGAGGCCGACGCGGCGATCCGAATGAAGGAGCCGTCCCAGGCCGACCTGATCCGCAAGCGGCTGATGAGCGTGCGCATGCGCCTCTACGCCTCGCCCGGCTACCTCGACCGCCGCGGTCCTCCGGGCGGCATGGAGGATCTCGCCGGGCACCGGTTGATCTGCCAGAACGCGAATTCCTTCCAGGTCGGCGCCGGAGCGACGCTGGTCAGGGAACTGATGTCGCACAAAATCGCGTCGCTCCTGACCGTCAACAACTATTTCGGGGTGCTACAGGCCGTGATCAACCATCTCGGCATCGGCGTGCTGCCCGACTACATCGTCGAGGACACGCCGGATCTGGTCCGCGTCCTGCCCGATGTCGAGAGTTCCGAAGTGCCGGTGTTTCTCGCCTATCCCGAGGAATTGCGCCATTCCAAGCGCATCGCGGCATTCCGGGACTTCGTCCAGGACGAGATCATCGCGTATCGCAAGCGGATGAAGGAACTGGGCGCCCATTAGGCTTGGCGGATCCCGGGCGGACGGGCCGCGGATGAGTTCGATCGGGCGGAACCCGCCATCGGCGTTGGAATCCCGAGCCGACCGCCACTCGAACCTCCGCCACTCGAACCTCCGCCACTCGAACCTCCGCCGCCCGAACCGACGCCGCGCGAACCGACGCCGCGCGGAGCGGGCGGCGCTCAGGTCAAGACGGCGGAAGCGGTTCCCGCCGGAAATGAACGCGACGGGCCGTCGCCCCCGGAGGAACGGACAAGTCCAGGAAACCATCGGATGGAAGCGGGGAGGCCAACCCGCCGGTCACGAACACGTTCCCGCAAGCACGGTTCGGCGCGAAGTATCGGACAATCGATATTCCGGCTCCGGCCCGCGTGGGACAT
>JANQKA010000483.1 GCA_028281405.1 Hasllibacter sp.
CACCCCCGACCGGGCGGATTGGACCCGCCTCGCCCACTTCTGGGACACGGTGTTCCTTCCCTACCTCGTGGGCGGAATCGGGCCCGGCCTGCTGGCGGGTTCGATCTGCTACTGGCTTTCCGTCCCCCTGATCGCGGCGTATCAAAAACGCAGGAAGGGCAGGTTCGCCCGGCTCAGGGCCAAAGCCCTGGCCAAAGCCGCCCGGTCGGAAAAAAGCGGCGGCTAGGAGCGCGGAATGGATTCCACCGGCAACCTTCGCCCCGGCGTGGACACCGCCCGCGCGGCCGCCGCGGCGGGAACCCGCGGCGTGTTTCCACCCGACGCCTTCCGCTCCGCCGGAACCGCGGAAGGCGGAGAATCCGGCCGCGCGGCGGCGCGGTTCGGGAACTCCGGCGGCCGCAATCACGGAATGGATTCCGCCGGCCCCCTCCGACCTTGCGTGTGCCCCGCCCCCGCGTGCGCCGCGGCGGGAACCCGCGGCGCGATTCCTCCCGCCTCCGTCCGCTCCGCCGGAATCACGGAAGGCGGAGAATCCGGAGGCGCGGAGGCGCGGCCCGGCAATAACGGCGGCCGGGAGCGCGGTATGGATCACGCCGGCCCCCTCCACCAAAGCGTGGACGACGACCGGGCGGGCGCCCCGGCGGGAGCGCGCGGCGCGTCCCGCCCCGGATCCCTCCGCGCCGCCAAGGCGGCGGAGGGCGGTGAATCCGGCGGCGGCGCGCCGATACGGCTTGGAATGGCCATCTGCTAGGAGATTGGAAATGGATCCCGTCGGTCCCCTTCGCCTCGGCGTGAACATCGATCACGTGGCCACCGTGAGGAACGCCCGCGGAGTGGTCCATCCCGACCCCATACGGGCCGCCAACCTCGCCGAGGCCGCCGGCGCCGACGGCATCACCGCGCACCTGCGCGAGGACCGCCGCCACATCTCCGACGGGGACATCGACCGGCTGATGACGGAACTGACCCTGCCCCTAAATCTGGAGATGGCGGCCACGGACGAAATGCTGGAGATCGCGCTGCGCCACAAACCCCACGCGGTCTGCCTCGTCCCCGAACGCCGGGAGGAGCGCACGACCGAAGGGGGACTCGAGGTGGCGCGGGACGAAAACCGCCTCGCCCATTTCATCGCGCCGCTCGCCGAGGCGGGCTGCCGGGTTTCGATATTCGTAGCGGCCGACCGCCCACAGATCGAGGCGGCGCGGCGGATCGGCGCCAACGTGGTGGAATTGCACACCGGCGCCTATTGCGATTTTCACGCCGCGGACCGTGTCGACGAATGCCGCGCGGAACTCGCCCGCCTGACCGAGATGGCGGCCTTCGCGTTCGACCTCGGCCTCGAGGTACACGCGGGCCATGGCCTCGCCTACGAAACGGTCGGACCCGTCGCGGCCCTGCCTCAGGTGGTCGAGCTCAACATCGGACATTTCCTCGTTGGCGAGGCGATCTTCCGCGGACTCGAGGACAGCATCGCCGAGATGCGCCGCCTCATGGACGCCGCCAGAAGTTGATCCCGCCTCGGCGGGGAACCCGTCGGACCCGCCCGGACCGCGGCGGAATCCCAGGCGGCGCCCGCGCGCGATGGATCGATCCATCGCGGGCATGATCCCCCGCGTCCGGCATGGGTGGAACGGCTCGCCGCCCGGTCGCGGTTCCGTCGGCGGAGCGGGAGACCGCGGAAGCCGCTCCGAAGACGAATCCGACGGGCGCCGAACCACGGTCGGAGCGGGCGGGACCGTCACCGAAGCGAAAGTCCGCGGAAGCGGGCCCGGACCGGGGGGTGGCGGAAGCCGCCGTGAAGCGGGAGACGTCGGGCGGCCGAAACCATGAAACCCGTTGCGTCGGGCGCCCCGGGACGGAAGGCCGCGGAGGCCCCGAATGAGCGGGAAACCGCGGATCCGCCATGAAGCCAATGACCATGATGCCGCAAAGGACGGAATACGGCGGGAGCCGACTTGAAGACGAAAACCACATGAGGTATGATGAACGGAATTGCGGTGGGAGCCACGGGACAAAGACCACCCTCGCCGACGGGGGGACGGCGCCCGCGGGCGCCGGCGCCGCGGGGG
>JANQKA010000489.1 GCA_028281405.1 Hasllibacter sp.
CTCTTCCTCGCCCTGCCCCTGCTTCCCCTTCTGCTCGTCATGGTGACGCTGTTCCGCCAGCCGCTTTCGGCGGCCTTCGGCATCGAGGAGGGGATCTTCATCCTCATGGTCACCGCGATCGGCGTCACATCGTGGATGCCGACCGCGCGGATCGTGCGCGGCGACGTGCTGACCGTGAAGGAGCGGGAATTCGTGATGGCGGCGCGTTCCATCGGCACCCCGCCGCGCCGGATCATCGGGCGGCACATCCTACCCAACGTCCTGTCGCCGATCATGGTGTCCGCCACGCTCGGCATCGCGGCGGCGATCATCACCGAAAGCGCGCTCTCGTTCCTCGGCCTCGGGTTTCCGCCGGATTTCCCGACCTGGGGGCGGTTGCTGAACGACGGTGTCCAGTACCTGAGGGACTACCCCGAACGGGTGATCTACCCCGGTGTGTTGATTTCCCTCACCGTTCTGGCCGTGAACTACGTCGGCGACGGACTGCGCGACGCCCTCGATCCCCGGATCAGGGGGCGTTGAACCGGAACCGTTCCCGAAAACAACGGCGCAAGCTGGGATTCCACCGAATTTACGCGTGAACATTCTCACGGATGCCAAGACCGGTTGAGCGAGTGGTCCAGGCGGCATCGGTGGACCGGCCTCCTCCCGGCACATGTGTTTGAATAGATGGAAATCCACCCATTCTACCAAGTCCAGGGGCTACGGTTCCAACGACCAGCGTCACTTGAATTTCGCCTACCACGGCACTGTCCACCTCCGTCCGCCCCGCACGACCGTGAGAACAGATGGCCCGCCTCGGCGGATATGGGATTGGCAAGGACGATTCTGTCTTTCAATCGACCGAAGCTCTCGATTCAAGAGGTTCACCCATCGCATCGTGGCCCACATCCCCAAACCCTCCGAGATGCGCCGGGCACCCGACTTCAACGGGCGCTCTCCGGCGAATTCCAAGAAGATGCCTGTCCACAAATCAGGGACGCGGAGACATTCGCTCGGAATTTCCGCGCCCCCCACGACATTCCGGTAAGGTTGCTCCGCCCAAGAATCGCGTCACCGCAAGAGTTGCATGGCCCCGGCGGGGGAAAACTTGGTGTTTGTCCCGCCTCCGAAGAATCCCGACAAGCGGGGGATCGGAAGTTCGCCGAGTTAGGGAGGATTGGCCCGGGGTGTGCGGCTTGTGCAACGTCATCCGCCACCTGAAGTGGGCTGGCCGCTGGTTCAATGGGCGACCCCGCCTCCGAAGTAAATTCTCGCTCGGCGCGTTGGATGTGCACGTCCCACAGCAAAATCGTCCGGTTCCCGGCGGCACCGCAGCACCGTTGGCGTTCGGCTTCACGGTCGGGACCAGTTGAAGGAGGATACCGGACCCAAATGGACGCTTGGGGAGATGATTTCGCGGGTGCGACCTTGCTGCGATGGCTCCCACACCTATGAACACGTCGCCAATCGTACACCATATGTAGTAAAGTTGGTAGAATGCCTCGAACCCTCAGAATAGAAACGTTGCCGCTGCGGGAAGGTGGACGCGGCCCGGCCCGTGGGGCGTGGGGCCAACCCGTTCGGCGCAACACCCCTTGCGTAAAATTTTTTTGCCTGTTGGCTTGCAACCCCCTTGACTGTGGCGTGATGAGCGTGGCAGAAGTCTATGGTGTGGCGATGCCACGTTGACCGCGACACATGGAGGCTGAAATGTTCGAGACAATCAAAGACAAACACGGACGCACCTGGGAATTTTATCCTGACCAGGATGGAAAACCGCGTTGGCGCTGCAAGGCGGCGAACGGCGAGATCACGAGCTCCGCCCACATGGGCTTCAATAACATGGATGACTGCCTTGAGAACGCGCGGTTGCCCAGATTGACCTGCGATCCGTCCCCGAGTATTCCGGATTCCCACATTTTCCCGGAAGACGAGGCGGAAAATAATTTGGTCGCAACGTGCGGAGAAGTAAAACGCCGCATTTGGCAAATCTTCAATTCAAGAGACGGCCGACTGAGTTGGCGCTGCTTGGATGTGAACGGCAATCTCATGCTCCTCTCCGACCGGGAGTACGATCACATGGATGACTGCCTTGAGAACGCGCGGTTGCCCAGGTTGACCTGCATTCCGTCCCAAACTATTCCGGATTCCCACATTTTTTGCGAAGGCGAAAAGGAAAAAATGATCGCAACTTGTGAGGACGAACACGGTCGCATATGGCAATTCTACGAGGGCAATAACAATAAATTTTGGTGGCGCTGCAGGACGGAGAAAGGGAATAAATTACTCTCCGCCCACAAAGGCTTCAAAAACATGGAAGACTGCATTGAGTGCGCACGGCTGCCCGGGATGACCTGCGACCCGTCCAAAACTATCCCGCCGTCCCACGTTTTCCCGAAAAACGAGAAGGAAAATAATTTGGTCGCAACATGCGAAGGAGTGTACGGTCGCATCTGGCAAATCTTCAATACCAAGGACGGTCGATTGAGTTGGCGTTGTAAGGATGTGAACGGAAAACACTTGCTCCTCTCCAACCGGGAGTTCGATCACATGGATGATTGCCTTAAGAACGCACGGTTGCCCGGGTTGGAATGTGACAATTCCTGAGCTTTCCTCGAATCGGCCAGGATTCCGGCCGCTTCGATTCACTTCCCGCACCGAACTCAATCGGCGGTTTCGCCACGATCTCCCTGCCTCCAAGTGCGTTCGGTTGAATATGACGACCTCCCCTCGCAATGACGGCCGCCGCGTTCAACAGGTGTGAACTATTTTCGATGAAGCAACACGCGGCGCATCCCCCCACTGCTTCCTCGCGCCCCTCGTCCGCTCCAGCCAAAGTTCGCTCCGTCGCACCCGCGGTGCTTATCGAATCCATCAGGCTCAGCGGCCCACCAAGCAGTTGCCCTCCTTTCCGGACGCGGACTTCAACCTGCGCGCCCGTTCCCCGATCATCGCCGAATCGGAATTGATTCGCGGAATCCAGACTGCATGTCGCCCCCGCTCTGAACGTCGGTCGGGAGAACGGGTGGTCCCCCGGCCCCGGATTACCTGGCAACGGCATCGAACCGCTTGTCGCGGCCCCCGCGGCGAAACCAGATTTCATGACGGACGCACGCTCTCACGGCTTGGATGGAGTGGACCCGGCGGACAACATCGCAGGAAATGGGCGTCTCTCCTCCGACGCGAACACGGGATTCCCGACAACCCCATTTCTCGCCTCCACGTTTTCGCGTTTTCACCGCGCCGCCACTCTCGCACGCCGATGTCGACGCGTGCGCAGTCTTCGAGGGAATAGGTTTGAGGCGGTACGCAACTTCAACGCCTCGGTGTACTTCGGCGGCGATCCGGGCTCCCCGGACACGTTTCAGAAATTCTACGCGGACATTCAGATGTACGCCAACACCTTCAACGGAACCGACCCGCAGTCCTATCTGGGCATCGGGCTCTGCGACAAGGCTCCGACCCCGGCGAGCCAGTGGCAGGGCGAGAACATATCGCGCTTCTGCCTCCCGGAGTACGACGCCCTGCACGCCGAGATCCAGGCGACCGCCGACATCGCGGACCGCGCCCGGATCGCCAAGAGGTTGAACAACATGATCATCGAGAACGGCGGCATGATCCCCTTGGTCCACCGCGGCCGTCTTTCGGCGCACGCCAACAGCCTCTGCGGCGTAATCCTCAACGTCTGGGACACCGAGCAGTGGAACGCGGCCGACTGGTACCGCATCAGCGGATGACCGACTCGTCCCGGCACCGGCGCCTCCCCCCGCGGGGAGGCGCCGTCCAAGGTGGAACGGCCGGGCCAGGCCGCTTCTCCGAATTTACTTCGCGCGGCGGAGCGCGCCGGGCCGGGCCTTCCACCGCCGCGCCAGCGAGGTCGACCGGATGCTGAACTTCATCGCCAGACGCCTTCTGCTCTCAATCCCGACGCTGCTGTTCATCAGCCTTGTCGTGTTCCTGCTTCTCGAACTCGCTCCCGGCGACCCGATGAGCAAGGCCGCTCACCGTGCTCGACGAGGTGAAGCAGAAGATGCGCGAGGCCCTCGGCCTCGGCCAGCCGCTGCACGTCCGGTACTGGAAATGGCTGGTGCAATTCTTCTGGATCGAACC
>JANQKA010000535.1 GCA_028281405.1 Hasllibacter sp.
CGCATCGGCATCGGGGTCGATCCGGTGTGGCTGTCCCTGCCCGTCACCGTGACCTGCGTCCAGGACAGCCCCTGCCCGTGCGTGACGACGCCGATGTCCTTGCCCTCGGCCTCGAGAATCGGGCCCTGCTCGATGTGGAGTTCGAAGAAGGCCCGCATCTCACGTCCCCCGACCTCCTCCTCGCCGCGCCATCCGATCCTGTCGAGTTCGTCCCCGAATTTCTTCCCCTCTGCGTCCTCGCGCCCATAGGCCCAATCCAGTTCGTGAACGCCCGCGAACACGCCCGACGCCAGCATCGCCGGGGCGAAGCGCGTCCCCTCCTCGTTCGTCCAGTTGGTCACGACGACGGGGTGCTTCGTCCGGATGCCGAGATCGTTCATCGTGCGGATGATCTCCAATCCGCCAAGAACGCCCAGCACGCCGTCGTATTTGCCGCCCGTCGGCTGCGTGTCGAGATGGGATCCCACGTAGACCGGCGGAGCGGCCGGGTCCGCGCCTTCCCGCCGCGCGAACATGTTGCCCATTCGGTCGACTCCGACGGTCAGCCCCGCAGCGACGCACCAGTCGCGGAACAGCGCGCGGCCCTCTCCGTCCTCGTCGGTCAGCGTCTGACGGTTGTTGCCGCCCGCCACGCCGGGGCCGATCCGGGCCATTTCCATCAGGCTGTCCCACAACCGCGGGCCGTCGATCTTCAGGTTTTCTCCCGGCGCGGGCATCGCGGCCTCCCTTTGCGCGTTCATCGGCGCCTCCCGGATAGGGGCCCCGTGGGATGGCGTCAATCAGCGGGTTCGGGGCAACGAAATTCAACGAGGATCCAATGTGTGCGGAAGCCTCTCCCGGTCGCCCCGCCGGAGATTTCCCGGACGTCCCAGATCTCCGCCACCCAATTCGCTGCCACGGATGGACGGATTCGCTGGCATGGGATTGTGATTGTAGCCGACCTCGCGTGTCCCGGCCCCAGTGAATCAAAGTCCGCCTCGCGCTGACGCTGAGAAATTCGTCCGAGACGTGGTCGGACCCTCCTACCTCCCGAATCCAGAACCATACGGTTCGAAAAGGCGTCCCGGGATGGATTCGCGTCGAAATCGGGGTGATTCGAATCGGAATCCCACCTTCTCGCCCCCACGCGAACTTCTCCGGAACCGCGCGATTTCCGTGGGGGAAAATCTGGCGGAAACACCGCGAATCACCCCGAAATCCGTCACGGAGTCCCTATTCGCCTCCGTCGGCAATAGGTGGAAGCCAGCCAGAATCACTTGCGTACAAGGGTCCGAGCGTTGCCGGAGCGCGACGTCTCCTCCCGTGCCATGGCGGAACCGCAGAATTTGGGAAATTTGTTGACTGAGGCGATTCCCCTCTTCCCGGCACCCGCATTTTGGGTTAGAAGACGCCATTCGATTCGGCAACGCCGATTCACAGTTGCAGTGTTGTGCTCGCTATGGCGACCATGAAAAATTTTCAACTTGCAACCGCCGCGCCCGTCGCGGTTCCGGAAGTTGACGCTGGCGGCACGGGATGCGCGATTCGCCCCGAGAGGCGCAACCACGGCGCGGACTTCTCCCGCCATGACGACACGAGCTTCAATCGGAACGTGAACGCGAGTGTCGACAGGTCCGGTGCGGTGGTTCGAGGCTCGGCCTTCGGCTTCGGCTTGGACGAGGGAGACGGCGGCACCGAAGGGCGAGACGCGCACGGCGGGATGGACGCCGGATGCCCTTTCAACGATACCGGCACCGTGAGCAAGGGCGACACGGACGCCGCCTTGGATTGGCGACCGTTCAAAGAACCAAGCATAGGTGCCCCCGAGTCGACCCGCCACGGTAGGGGCGTCGACTTCGGCGACCCCGTGACAAACATCCACGGGGACCGTGTTGACTGGATCCCTCGTCCCAATCTGGACGAAGTCGCCATCGACAACGCTGTTGCGGTCAGATCGAACACCGCCACGGCCAAGTGCGGGATGGCGACCGGGTCTCGCACGGGAATTTCCTATGATGTGGAAGAATTTGCCTTTCAGCTATCCCCATCGACCTCAAGAGGATTGTCCGCTGGTTAGGTCGGGATTTATTCGGAATTCCGAAACCGCCCAAGTGCAAGAACATGTGGAGGGACGAGATCATGACACACACCCAAGAACAGCAACCAATCCACGACATTCGGCCCGCCTCTGTTGAGCTGGACGTCGCCCTCCCCGAACATTCCCGGGTGAACGGGAAAGCCAGCGTGCCTCGGTTGAGGGCAACCAACCCCGTGTCAGACGCACACGAGGATCGACTGGAATTCCTGATGGGCGAGGCGGAAGCGGAGGGAATCGCCCTGCGCGAAGATTCGCTGCGCGAATTCCGGACATTCGTCGATACCTTTCCGGTCACGAGAAAGGGACTTATTTCCTATTCATACGAAGGAAATCTCAGCGTCTCATGGAGGGACTGGGCTGACGGAGGAAATAGTTCCGTCGGATTGCATTTCCTGGGAGATGGGAAAATCCAATACGCCTTCCTTTGGGGGGATGAATCCGAAATTATTCCGGACCCATATGGTGAATGTGGCCCAAAGGAAGCCGCGAAGAAGATTCGGGGATTCAAACTCGAATATCTTTTGACGTCATGAGTGGCGTCGAACTCTCCGACGCCTCGAATGTCGTTCGGTACGTGAAACCCAGTTTGATTGCTGGCAAAGAGCTGTCATACGAGGCGTTTTGTCTTCGAGCGGAGAGACCCGACGAATCTGGACTCTCCGTGAATTGGCTGGAGTACTTCGGAGACTTTGACAAATCCGAGCGTTTGGAGAAAATTCGAGGAGTGTCAAATTTGAGGAGGGCGAGAAATGGACGCTACGCGGAAATCAATGTGGGGAAACTTCGGGCAATGGTCGCCGGATATTTGAATGGTTTCGCGGTCACGCATTCTCCGATTCACGGAGACGATGGCCGCGATTCCGACCCATCGCACAGCGAAATCAAGGGGCTGCCTCCAGGAAATACCAAGGAAGGGCGTTGGATCGGGGAAAGGATCGCTCGATGCGTTATTGAGCTGCATCCCGCGGTTGGGGACGGATATTGAACGGGGATTTGAGATTGGGATCCAATAATAGATGCATGGGTTCACCTGCGATTTCTAAAAATTTAAAGGATTGACCCAAAACGCCCCATATCAAATCGAAGTCACTTACATAATTTCCAGTTCCGCAAATGCATGGCAGACGTCCGGTGTGCGGAAATTTCATTGAGCGCGGTATGCCCGAACTCCCAAGTGGACATTCCATGCCCCCCGGTCGAGCCCCCCCCCGAGTTTGGCGTCGTGCGCCCCTGCGGGGTCGTAGCGCCCCCCCGGTGTCATCCAGCGGGTTCTCGTCCCCTCCGTGGAGTCGCCATTGGCGTCAGTGCCGCCATCTCCACGATCACTCGGCCGCCATCGCGGACGGGTTGCTTGGATGGGTCGTCCAGTTGGCCACGACGACTGGGTGCTTCGTCTGGATACCGCGAACGTTCATCGTGCGGATGATCTCCAATCCGCCGAGCACGCCCAGAACACCGTCGTATTTGCCGCCCGTCGGCTGCGTGTCGAGATGGGATCCCACGTAGACCGGCGGAGCGGTCGGGTCCGCGCCTTCCCGCCGCGCGAACATGTTGCCCATCCGGTCTACTCCGACGGTCAGCCCCGCAGCGACGCACCAGTCGCGGAACAGCGCGCGTCCCTCGCCGTCTTCATCGGTCAACGTCTGGCGGTTGTTGCCGCCCGCCACGACAGGGCCGATTCGGGCCATTTCCATTTGGCTGCACCACAACCGCGGGCATCGATCTTCAGGTTTTGCCCCGGTGCGGGCATCGCGGCCTCCCTTCGCACGTTCGTCGGTGCCTACCGGATAGGGGCTCCGTGGATTGGCGTCGATCAGCGGGTTCGGGGCAACGAATTTCAACGAGGATCCAAAGTGTGCGGAAGATTCTCCCGGTCGCCCCGCCGGAGATTTCCCTGACTTCCCAGTTCGTTGCGACGGATGAACTGATTTGCTGGCATACGATCTGCGAATGCTGCCGACCTCGCGAGTCCCCGCCCCGGTGAATCAAAGTCCGCCGCGCGCTGACGCGGAGATATTTGTCCGCGACGTGGTCGGACCCTCCTACCACCCGAATCCAGTAACCATACGGTTCGGAAGGCGTCCCTGGATGGATTCGCGTCGGAATCGGAGTGATTCGAATCGGAATCCCACCTTCTCGTCGCCATGCGAATATCTCCAGAATCGTGCGAATCCCCGCAGGAAAAATTCTGGTTGAAACTCCGCGAATCGCCCAGAATTCCTCTGTCGCTGCGCCCGTTCGCCTCTGGCGACCGAGGGTGGAAATCAGCAGAATCGCACGCGTACAAAGGTCCGAGCGTTGCCTGCGCACGACGTCTCCGCCCTTGGTGTGGCGGAACTGAAAATTTAGGGAATATTTATTGACCGAATCGATTCTCCGCTTCCCAGAACCCGCATTTCGGGCTAGAACGCACCATCCGATTCGGCGATGCCTATTCGCTTGTTCAAGGTTGCGCTCGCTAGGACGATCATGCGAAATTTTCAACCGTCACCCACCGCGCCCATCGCGGTCTTGGCCGTTGCCACCGACGGCGTGTCCAGTGCGATTCGAACAGAGGCGGACATTTGCGGCTCGGACTTTTCCCGCCATGACGACACGAGATTCCATCGGAACGTGAACGCGAGTGTCGACTGGTCCGGTGCGGTGGTTCGAGGCACGACCTTCGGCTTCGGCTTGGACGAGGGAGGCGGCGGCACCGAAGGGCGAGACGCGCACGGCGGGATGGGCGCCGGATGCCCATCCAACGACACAGGCACCGGGAGCAAGAATGACACGGACGCCGCCTTGGATTGGCGAGCGTTCAAAGAACCAAACATCGGTGCCCCAGAGTCGACCTGCCACGGAAAGGTAGACGACGTCGTTGACACCAGGTCAAACATCCACGGGGACCGTGTTGACTGGATCCCTCGTCGAAATCATGGCGAAGTCGCCATCGGCAACGCTGTTGCGATCAGATCGATCACCGCCACGGCCAAGTGCGGGACGGCGATCGATTCTCGCACGGGAATTTCCTTGATGAGGAAGAATTTGCCTTTCAGCTATCCCAATCGACCTCAAGAGGATTGTCCGCTGGTTAGGTCGGGATATATTCGGAATTCCGAAACCGCCCTAGTGCACGA
>JANQKA010000549.1 GCA_028281405.1 Hasllibacter sp.
TCCGCCACCTTTCGGTCGCCGTCGAACCTCACGTGGCGCGTCCGGACCCGCAGCCCGAAACGGTCGAAGAACAGCCAACCGCGCAGCGACCAGCTGGAATAGGCGTATTCGCCGATGACGAGGGTCCGTTCCATGCCCCGATCCAAGCCGGGGCGGCCCGCCGTGGCAAACGAAATCCCGTGACGTCAATTATCAATACATGTGATTGATGACCCCGGCCCGCCACGGCGGGGCGTCGACCCGGGTCAGGGACAAGGGGTCCACGCGATGCGCGAACGCGTCCGCCGCGCCGATCCCCAACGCCCTCTGCACGGCGCAGAGGATCACTCCGAAATGCGCGACGACGATCAGGTCTTCGTGGCCACGCCCGGCCAACCGGTCCAGCGCTCCGTGAACCCGGCAGCGAAGCGCGTCCCAGCTTTCCCCGCCGGGGGGCCGCGCGGAGCCGGGGGATTCCCAAAAAGTGCGGGCAAGTACTGGGTCCGAGGCGGCCACCTCCTCTTGGGAGCGCAGCTCCCAGTCTCCGAAATGAATCTCCCGCAGCTCCGGAGCGTGATCCAAGCGGACCCGGCGCGCGGTCAAGGCGTCCGCGGTTTTCACCGCCCGGTCGAGGTCGGACGAAACGACCGGGGCGTCCGGCAGCGCGGCCTCAAGCCGCGCGATTCGCGCCGTGTCGGAAAGATCGGCGGGGATGTCGCTCCAGCCCACCAGCGAATCGGAGTGCGTCGGCCCGTGCCGGATGAGCCATAAGCGCGTCAAGGCAGGGATCCCTTCATGGGCAGGGGAAGGCCCGCCGCCACGAACACCACGAGATCGGCCAACTCGGCGATCCGCCGGTTCAACTGGCCCTGCGCGTCGCGGAACTCACGGGATTGACGGTTGTCCGGCACAATCCCCATGCCGACCTCGTTGGACACCACGATTACGGGTCCTCCCTCGGAGGCCAAGGCGGCGAGCAGCTCGTCGCGACGGCTCGGCAAATCCTCCCCGGAAGCCAGAATATTGGACAGCCAAAGCGTCGCGCAGTCCAAAAGCGCGACATGGTCCCGCGGGCGGTCCGTCAGGACGCGGGCCACCTCGACCGGCTCCTCGACCGTCCGCCAGCCCGGTCCCCGCCCGGCCCTGTGGCATTCGATTTTGGCGCGCATTTCGTCGTCCCAGGCACGGGCCGTCGCGATGTAAAGTCGACTCGTTCCGCCGGAACACGCGAGATCCTCGGCGAATCGGGACTTTCCGGACGACGCGCCGCCGAACACGAGCGTCAGGTCCGGTAACGCATTGTTGAAAGGTCGTGTGTCCACGAGCGATTGCTTCCCCTGCGTTCCATGGCCCAATAGCACCGACCGACAAGCAATCGCCACAGGAGGACGCCATGACGATAGAAGTTCACTCCGACAAGGCCTTCGCGCGCGGCGCGATGCGGGCGGAGATACTCGACGCTGAAACCGAGCGCGGGTTGGCCCGGGCCTGGCGCGACGAGCGCGACGAAAAGGCGCTGGACAGGTTGATCACCGCCTACATGCGCCTCGCGATTTCCATGGCGGCGAAGTTCAAGCACTACGGCGCCCCGATGAACGATCTCATTCAGCAGGCGTCCCTCGGACTCATGAAGGCCGCGGACAAGTTCGACCCCGACCGGGGGGTGCGGTTTTCCACCTACGCCATGTGGTGGATAAAGGTGTCCATCCAGGACTATGTGATGCGCAATTGGTCCATGGTGCGCACCGGGTCCACCACGTCGCAGAAATCGCTGTTCTTCAACATGCGCCGCGTCCGGGCGAAGCTGGAACGCGACGCGGAGGGCCGCGGAGAGGAACTCGACAGCCATCAGACGCGCCAACTCATCGCGTCCGAGGTGGGCGTGCCCCTCGCCGATGTCGAGATGATGGAGGGCAGGCTCGCCGGGTCCGACTTCTCCCTCAACGCGACGCAGTCCGCCGACGGGGAGGGGCGCGAATGGATCGACGCGCTCGAGGACCAGGCGAGCCAGGCCGCCGAGAACGTGGAACGTTCGCGCGACCTCGAAACGCTGCGCGGGTGGCTCGTCAATTCCATGGACGGATTGTCCGAGCGCGAGCGGTTCGTCGTCCGCGAACGCGGGATCAACGATCCCCCGCGCACGTTCTCGAGCATCGGGGAGGAACTCGGACTTTCCAAGGAGCGCGTCCGTCAGATCGAGGGGGAGGCCTTCGGCAAGATGCGCCGGAACCTCGAAGAGCGGTCCCCGGAAGTACACGACTTTCTGACATGATCCGCGCCGCCGCGGTGTTGGCCGCCCTCGCCGCGCCGGCGGGGGCGGACGTGTTCGACTCACCGCCCGCCGCCGACGTCGTCATCCTCGGCGAAGTCCACGACAATCCGGTTCACCACGCGAATCAAGCCCGCGCGGTCGCCGCCATCCGGCCGTCGGCGATCGTGTTCGAGATGTTGACGCCGGAACTCGCGGCGCGCATCACGCCCGAGAACAGGCACGATCCGGAGGAGCTCGCCACCATCCTCGAGTGGAGCGCGCGGGGGTGGCCGGACTTTTCGATGTACCATCCGATCCTCGCGGCCGCGCCCGGCGCGGCCGTTTATGGAGCCGCCGTGCCCCGCGGGGACATCCGGACGGCGATGACGGAGGGCGCCGCCGCGGCGTTCGGTTCCGATGCGACCGCGTTCGGACTCGACCGGGATATCGACCCCGCACAGCGCGCGGTCCGCGAAGCGGGGCAGATGGCGGCCCATTGCGACGCGCTGCCTGAGCACATGCTCCCGGGCATGGTCGAGGCGCAGCGCCTTCGCGACGCGTCGTTCGCCAGCGCCGCGCTTCGGGCGCTGGACGAGACCGGCGGCCGCGTCGTGGTGATCGCGGGCACGGGCCACGCCCGCACGGACTGGGGGATTCCCTTCCACATCGCTTTCGCGGCTCCGGATGTGACGGTCGCCGCCATCGGCCAGACGGAAGGCCCGTCCTCGGCGCCGTTCACCCGAACCGTGAGGACCGGGGCGGTAGAGCGCGACGACCCCTGCGCCGCTTTCCGCCGGGGGTGAAGGCCGGGCGTTTCGGTTCACGCGGCATTGGATGCCTTGGTGATTCGCTCGAGGATCCCTCCGGGGAGGGACGGGCCGCGTTGGGCGCGGCATGGAACGGGGGCCCGGCGTTTCGGGGAATCGATCGGCGTGGAACCCTCCGCGGGGCCGGAAGGACTGGCTCGGGGCGACGCCGAAGGACGGCGCGGTCAGGCGGGACTCCGTGAATTCCGAATCACCTGGAGAGAGGGCCCCTCGCGGCGGACTCGACATCGGCGGGACGCGGCAATCCGGAAAGTCATCTCCTCGGCGCCGAATCACGGGTGGGCACCGGCTCGGGGCGGACGGGCCGGGACTGGGAAGCCCCGAATGGTGAAGCGACGCCGGACGGGAGTCGCGGCACCGCGCCCGGCGGGCGTCGGAGGAAGGTGGTCATCGGTTGAAGGTGCCTTGGCCGGGACGCGGCGAGCCTGAGCGGGATCCATCGGAATTTCGCATGTTTTCGCCGAGCCGGGATTCCTCCGCCCGTACATCCGGATTGGTCTTGGGCGGCGCCGGTCGTCCCGGGTCTGAACCGCGCCATGGTGGGGCGGACGGTCGCGGCTGTCACCTCCGATCCAGGCGGCCCGCCTTGGCGTCGAAAAAAAAAGTTGAGAATTCGCTTGGGAGGTCTTGTTTCGTTCCGCGGGCGATCCCATATGTCACCCAAGTTCCAGAGTTCGAGGAGGAAAGCATGACATGTTTCCGTGAGGGGATCTCGGGATTGAAAGTTCCCGATTCGTTCAGAGATGGGCACGGAAGCGCGTCCCACCATCAACGCGCAGGTTCTGGCGGTGGGAATTCCGCCGCCGAATCCTGGCGGGGCGTCGGTTCACCCGGCGGCGGGCTTGCCGTCCGGGAAGTGCGGGGCGGCGGGTCGCGGCCCACGGGCGAGGGAGGTCGTGATGCGTGAGTTCGGAAATGCCAGGGACGGGATCCCGTGGGGGTGGATGCTCGTGATCGCGGTGCTCGCGGCGGTCACGGACTTCGCGTTGGGAAGCCCGGTATGGAATTGGCTGTCGGAATCGCCGCTTTGGGCCTGGCTTGGAGACGCGTTTTCGAAGAGTGATTCCGACACGATGCGGAATTTCGCAACCACTGTGGCCGTGGTCGTCGGCCTTCCGATGGCCTTCTGGCGGCTCAGCCTGACGGGCCGGCAAGCGGGCGCCGCGGAGCGCGGACTGTCGGACACCAGGTTCCAGAAAGCATCCGAGATGCTGAGCGAGGACGTTCTGCTCAAACGCGTTTTGGGAATTCAAGCCTTGGAGTCGCTCGCGCGGGAAGACGTCGAATCGCACCATGTTCCAACCCTGAGGACGCTCTGCGCGTTCATCCAGCACCCGCCGCACCCAGAACAAGACTCCATCGATGGAGGGAGTGGCTCCGAGGAGGGCGAAAAGCGGCGATGCCCCCCGGACACGCAAAACGCGGTGCGGGCCGTGAGCGACATCAGAACGAGAACCGCCGCCGAGGGTCGGACCCGGAAAATCGACGCCGGGTTTCGTCCGAATCTCAAGGAATCGAGTCTCGTGGCCTCCAACCTCGCGAAGTTGAATCTCGCGAACGTCGAATTCGAAGGGGCGAATCTAACCGAGGCGGACCTCTCGGGGGCGAACCTCGCGGGGGCGGATATGGTCGGAGCGAACCTCGAAAGAGCTGATCTCTTTGGTGCGGACCTCGCGGGGGTCATTCTTTCGAGAACCTACCTCGGGGGCGTGAAATTCAAGGAGTGTAACCTCGCGGGAGTGGATTTCGCGGATGCGGATTTGACGGGAGCCGACTTCGCCGATGCAAATCTCACGGGAGCGATATTCGGGGGAGCGAACCTCGCGGGTGCGCAACTCGTCCTTCAAACCGGCCTGACGCAGGAAAATCTACGTGAAGCCAAGCCTTCGGAGCCACCGGCGTCGTTGCCGGACGGGTTGTATTGGCCTTTCCAGCAGGGGAGCGACGGTCGGTGGTCGAGGTTGGACGGGTGACGGAATTGTGGAATTCTATGTTGTGGTTCGGAGCAACGATCCGTTCCCCAAGGTCCGGCTGGTTCCGCATGATGGATTCACCTCCACAACCTTGTTCAGGGTCGTTCGCCAGTGGATCTCCGGTCAAATGCGGAAACGCCCCCCCAGAACCGTGGTGCCGACTGAAAATCCTCGCCGCGAACACAGGGGAGAGCTCCCGGGGACCGGGAGGCGACGGAGAAGGTCGCTCTTCGACCTCCCCCGCCTTAGGGCCATCCACCATTTGGGCGGGGGTGCGGAGGGATCTCCTCCAAGGAGGGGATGGAGTGACCGTGGCAATCCGAGTATTCGGGTTTCATGTTCCTCCCGACCAGGATATGATCGTGGTATCGGGCGCGGGGCCGCGGACCCGTCAACAACGAGGGAGACTGAAGATGGATGAGTCCGGAGCGCATGTGGCGACGGGCTGGCGGCGGAGGCTGTGGCTTGTCCCGATGATCCTCGTCGCGGGGGCACTCGCGATGGTCTGGCTGTCCGGACGCGAGGAATGGCTCGGGGCGATCGGCGTCTCGAACGACGACGTCTTGGTGGGAACCCCGGTGTTGGTGTCTGCTGCGCTGTCGTATATGGCCGTATTGCTTTCTCTGGCCATGCGGGACGATTTGGTGGGGCGGGGTCTCAGAAAGCTCCGTTTCCATTGGGGGGTGCGGCGGCTGGGCGGTCGAAGACTGGCCACCCGCGTACGGGGCGTGGCGGCGCTCGAAAGGTTGGCGCTGGATCATCCGGACGAGTGTCACCTGCCGGTAATGAACGAACTCTGCGAATTCATCATGTTCCCGCCCGTGAGGGGGGAGGCGGCGGCGGATGCACGGAGCCATGGCCTTTGGGACAAGCGGTCGCTTGAGTTGCCGTGCCCGCCCGACGTCGAGGCGGCCGCGCGGGCCGTGGGCGGGTGCAGGGCGCGGCTCGTCAATGGAGATCGGCGCAGGGTCGAGGGCAGACACCTTCCCGAACTCGTGGATGCGGACCTGTCCGGGACGAATCTCGCCGGTGGAAGCTTCAGAGGCGCCCGACTCAGGTTGGCGGAATTCAAACTCTCGAATCTCTCCGGCGCGGATTTCAGCAGCGCGGATCTCACCCGAGCGGACTTCAGTCGTTCCGTCCTCAGATTCGCCAATCTCGAGTGGGCAAAGCTGAGGAAGGTGCGTTTTGGGAATGTCGACGCGACGGGCGCGAGTCTCGTGAAAGCCGAGCTCATGAAAACGACTTTCACCCACGCGAATTTCCAGGGAGCGGATTTCACCAAGGCCGATTGTTACAACGCGTTCATGGCGCACGCTAACTTCACGGGGGCAAATTTCACCGACGCGAATTTGAGAGGCGCCACTCTCTCGGGATCGTCCTTCAGGGACGCCGTTGGCTTGACACAGGAGATGTTGGAGACGGCGGCGCCGTCCAACTTTCCCAAGTCCCTGCCGGAGGGTTTGGTGTGGCCGTTCGAGCCAGATGTCGGCATGAAATGGAAATTGAAACGGGATCGCGCGACGAGCGGCGGCTGACCGCGCGACGTCGACTTGCTCGACGGTGAATTCTCGACGGGCGTTTCGCGGCGTGATTTGTGTCGAGTGGTTCCGGCTTGGAGACTCGTAGCGAGGCGAAATTCCATTGGAGCGCGCGGACTGGAACGTGGACCCGCTACGGAATCGGAAAAGCGGGGAGGATGAGTGGAGACTTTGGTTCTCCCGTCGGTATCGGACGAGTCAGACTGTTCACGTTCGTCTTGACGCTCGGATTTCCCAAGTGGTCGCCGGTCGGCCCAATTGCCGGTCGGCCCAAGTGTCGAGACCGGTGACGCGTGGAGGCGGCGCGGAATTCCGTCGCAACGATTCCCGGGAGCGTCGGGCGGCGCGGACGGGAAAGCGGCGGCGCGGGCATCCAGCAACTGGACTTCGCCGGTGGAAATCCGAAAGGTGCGGTTATGCGCTTCCCTCCGCCACGAGTGGTGATTCGGGACGGCGGAGCGAATCACCGTCCCGACGAAAAGCGCTGTTGCAGCGGCGCTCCCGATGGCCTCCCGACCTCCCGCGTGGCCGAAAACAATCTCGTCAAGGGAGGAATCCCGCGCCGCGGAGACCTGCCGATCCCTGAGCGGTTCACCGGGGACGGGCCGACTGGAGAAGATTTCCACGATATCCGATTCAACCGCCCGCGAAAGGATTCTACAACCCCGTCATGATCGACGGAAAACACATCCTTCTCGTCATCGGGGGCGGCATCGCCGCGTTCAAGTCGCTCGATTTGATTCGGGAGTTGCGGCGCGGGGGAGCCGAAGTGACCCCGGTGCTGACACGCGCGGCCGAGGAATTCGTGACTCCCCTTTCCGCCGCCGCGCTGTCCGCCCGAAAGGTCCACCGCGATCTGTTCAATCTCACCGACGAGGCGGAGATGGGACACATCGAGTTGTCGCGGTCGGCCGATCTCGTCGTCGTCGCGCCGGCCACCGCCGATCTAATGGCGAAGATGGCGCACGGCCTCGCCGACGATCTCGCCTCGACCATCCTCCTGGCGACCGACACCCGCGTTCTGATCGCGCCAGCCATGAACGTGCGCATGTGGCTGCACCCCGCCACGCGGCGGAATCTCGCGACCCTCGAGGCGGACGGCGTGCTCACGGTTGGCCCGGACGAGGGCGAGATGGCCTGCGGCGAATTCGGCCCCGGGCGCATGGCGGAGCTCCCGGCCATCGTTGACGCGGTCCGCGCCGCGCTTTCCGACGGGCCGCTGAAGGGAAGGCGCGTTCTCGTGACGTCCGGGCCAACGCACGAACCAATCGACCCCGTCCGCTACATCGCGAACCGTTCGTCGGGCGCGCAGGGCGCGGCCATCGCGGCCTCCCTCGCCGCCCTCGGCGCGGACGTGCGGTTCGTCACGGGTCCCGCCGAGGTTCCTCCTCCGCGGGGAGTCGCGGTCGTGCCGGTGCGGACCGCCCGACAAATGCGCGACGCGGCCATCGCCGAGCTTCCGGCGGACGCGGCGGTGATGGCCGCCGCCGTCGCCGACTGGAGCGTCTCGAACGCGTCCGGATCCAAGTTGAAGAAACGCGATGGGGAGATGCCCGCGTTGGAGTTCCGCGAGAACCCGGACATTCTCGTGGAGGTCTCGCGCCACCCGGACCGGCCGCGCCTGGTCGTGGGTTTCGCCGCGGAAACCGACGATGTCGCCGCCAACGCGGCCGCGAAGCTGGAGCGCAAGGGGTGCGACTGGATCATCGCCAACGATGTCTCCGAAGCCTCCGGCGTCATGGGGGGAGCGGATAACGCCGTCACGGTCATGACGGCCGGAGGCTCGGAGACCTGGCCCCGCATGTCGAAATCCGAAGTGGCGCGCCGCCTCGCTGATCGAATCGCGGCGGCGCTCGCCACATGACACGGATTCGCTGCCTGCGGACGGATGAGGCCGATCGGGAAGTGCCACTGCCCGCCCCCGCCACACGCGGCGCGGCGGGGGCAGATATCCGCTCCAACTTTCCCGACCGCCGACCGGTGACCATCGCCCCAGGAGCCCGTGTTCTCGTCCCGACGGGACTGCGATTCGAGATTCCGCCCGGACACGAGGCGCAGGTCCGCCCGCGATCCGGTCTCGCGCTCCGCCACGGAGTAACCGTGGCCAACGCTCCGGGCACGATCGACGCCGACTACCGGGGCGAGGTGGGCGTGATCCTGATAAACCTCGGCGACACTCCCTTCGTCGTCGGCCACGGATCGCGCGTCGCCCAGATCGTCATCGCCCCTGTGACGACCGCGAAATTCGAAGAGACCGACACGCTGGAATCCACCGGGCGCGGTTCCGGCGGCTTCGGCTCGACGGGCGTGGGATGATGCTGTTGCCCATACTCGTCATCGGGGCCGTCTGGTTCGTCGGGCGGAGCCGCGGCGTCTCCCCGGCGCGCCGCGTCCTGTTCATCTCCGGGGTATGCGCGGCGGCCTCGGCGCTTCACGCGGCGTTTCCGTTCGGAAGGGTTCCCGCGGTCGTGGGGGGCAGCGCCGGCGAATGGCTGACCGTCGCCGTCCTGGCAGCGCTCGTCGCGGGTTACGGCGAAGTTCTTCCCCGCCTCCGCGCCCGTCACGACGCCAGGGAAAACGCCTCCGTTTCTTCCGGGGGAGGCGCGGCGTTCACCGGCGCCGAACTGGAACGCTACGCGCGGCACATAATGTTGCGCGAGGTCGGCGGCGCGGGGCAGCGGCGGCTGAAGGAGGCGAAGATCCTCGTTGTCGGGGCCGGCGGACTTGGATCGCCCGCGCTCCTGTATCTCGCGGCCGCGGGTGTCGGCGTGATCGGAATCATCGACGACGACGACGTCGAAACCGCGAATCTTCAGCGTCAGATCATTCACGCGGACGCCCGTGTCGGGTGGCCGAAGACCCGGTCGGCGGCGGAGGCCATCACCGCGCTCAACCCGCATGTCGAGGTCCGTCCCCACCGGCGGCGCTTCGCCGACGGAATCGCGGAGCGGCTCGTCGCCGATTACGATCTCGTGCTTGACGGAACGGATAATTTCGAAACACGCCACTTGGTGAACAGCGCCTGCGCAGCCAAGGGAATTCCCCTGATCTCCGCCGCCATCACCCAGTGGGAGGGCCAGCTCGGCGTCTATGATCCCGCGAAGGGCGGGCCCTGCTACCGATGCGTGTTTCCGGAAACCCCCGCGGATGGTCTCGCGCCAACCTGCGCCGAAGCGGGGGTGATCGGCCCGCTTCCGGGAATTCTCGGCGCGATGATGGCGGCCGAGGCGCTCAAGCATCTGACCGGGGCAGGCGAGACCCTGTCGGGCCGCCTGCTGATCCACGACGCGCTGCTCGCGGAAAGCCGGGTCATCGCGGTCGGACGCCGCTCCGACTGTCCGGTCTGCGGCGACGCGTCCCGATCCCTCGCCAAATAAAGGCTCCCGGGGAAGCAGACGGTGGAATGGAGGCGGAACCTCCATTAACCGGATGCAGTGTCATCGCCGCCGGACGCCGCTCCGGCAATCCAAACCGCGTCGGTCCGTCAAGATCGTTCGCCGCGATGGGATTCCGCGGAAGCCGCCCGCCGACCGGGTCGGCCACGACTTCCTCCGGAAGCGGACATCGCCGTCGTACGCCGCTCCGACCGTCCGGAACGCGGACACCCTTCCCGATCGTTCGATCCCGAGGGGAGCGCTGAGTCCATCGCCGATCGGGAGCGTCGGAGCCATCCGCCGAATGCAGCTTCTTCGTCGCCGAACACCCGCGCCCGGCGGGATGGGTTCCGGCATTCCCCGCACGGGCCGACATGTTTCCGACACCCCGGGGCGGCTGGACGCCAACCGCGAAGAGTCATAGTTTCGTCGAAGCCAAGGAGACCTCGATGACCAATCCCCTGCTTTCCGATTGGGACACGCCATTCGGACTGCCGCCGTTCCCCGACATTTCCGACGAGGATTTCGCCCCGGCGCTCGACCGAGCATTGGCAGACGCGCGGAACGTGGTTGCGGCCATGGCCGACAACCCCGACGAACCGACATTCTCCAATACCGTTGAAGCCCTGGAATTGATGGGCGACGGCATCGAAAAGGTTCTCGGCCCATTTTACGCGCTTCTCGGCAGCGTCTCCACGCCGCGCCGGGAATCATTGGAGCGCGATTTCGCCCCGGAACTCTCCGCTTTCTTTTCCGAAGTCACCATGAACCGGAAACTATTCGGCCGACTCGACGACCTTTGGACGCGTCGGGACACGCTCGGCCTGACCGACGAGCAGGCCCGCGTGCTTCATCTCAAGCACCGGAATTTCGTCCGGGCGGGCGCGCGGCTTCAAGGCGCGGAGGCCGACCGCCTCAAGGAGATCAAATCCCGCCTCTCCGTTCTCGGAACGCAATTCTCCCAAAACCTGCTCGCCGACGAGCGCGATTGGTTCATGCCGCTCGCCAAAGCCGACCTCGCTCCGCTGCCGAAGTTTCTCCGCGACGCGGCGCGGGCCGCCGGAGCGGAAAAAGAATCGGATGGACCGGCCGTCACGCTTTCCCGTTCGCTGATCGTGCCGTTCCTGCAATTCTCACCGAACCGCGGCCTCCGCCGGAAGGCTTTCGAGGCGTGGACGGCGCGGGGAGCGAATGGCGGAAACACCGACAACCGGGCGATCGCCTCCGAAATCCTCAAGCTGCGGGAGGAGCGCGCCAAACTCCTCGGGCACGACACCTTCGCCGACTACAAGCTTGAAACCGAAATGGCCGGCGCTCCCGGAGCGGTGAGGGAGCTGCTCATGGCGGTTTGGAAGCCCGCCCGCGCCGCCGCCGAGGCGGACCAGGACAAGCTGACGGAAATGCTCCGCGCCGACGGCTTGGATGGACCGCTCGAGCCGTGGGATTGGCGCTATTACGCCGAAAAACGCCGCGTCGCCGAGCACGATCTCGACGAGGAGGAGGTCAAATCCCATTTCCAACTCGAGGCCATGATCGAGGCGGCGTTCGACTGCGCGAACAAGCTGTTCGGGCTTGAATTCGCGCCGGTCGAAAACGCCCCGGCCTATCACCCGGACGTCCGAGTTTGGGATGTCACCCGCGACGGCCGTCACCTGGCCGTTTTCGTGGGCGACTATTTCGCCCGCGGAGGGAAACGCTCGGGCGCGTGGTGCGGCGCCTGGCGCGCCCAGAGAAAATTGGGCGGAGAAGTCCGCCCCCTCGTCCACAATGTCTGCAATTTCGCCAAGCCGCCCGAAGGTGAGCCCGCGCTTCTGAGCTACGACGACGCCCGCACGCTGTTTCACGAATTCGGACATGCTCTGCACCAGATGCTCTCCGACGTCACCCACGAGTCCGTTTCCGGCACATCCGTCGCCCGCGATTTCGTCGAGCTTCCCTCCCAACTCTACGAACATTGGCTCGAAGTGCCCGAGGTGCTCAAAACCCACGCGAGGCGGGCCGGGACGGGGGAATCGATGCCGGACGAACTCCTGCGGAAAATCCTCGGCGCCCGGAATCACGACATGGGTTTCCAAACGGTCGAATACGTGGCTTCCGCATTGGTCGACCTGGCCTTCCACGACCGGTCCGCGCCCGAGGATCCCATGCAGCGGCAGGCGGAGATCCTGGAGGAGATCGGCATGCCCCGGGCGGTGGTCATGCGGCACGCCACGCCCCACTTCGCGCATGTGTTCAGCGGCGACGGCTACTCGTCCGGCTATTACAGCTACATGTGGTCGGAGGTGATGGACGCCGACGCCTTCGAGGCCTTCGAGGAGGCGGGCGACCCGTTCGATCCGGAAACCGCGCGGAAGTTGGAGAAGCACATCCTGTCCGCCGGAGGATCGGAGGAGGCGGATGTCCTCTACACGAAATTCCGGGGCCGCATGCCCGGCGTCGAGGCCCTCCTGAAGGGGCGGGGGCTCGCCGCATGAGTTGGGACCGTCACGCGGAGAACGCCCTCGTCGAGGCCGTCCGCCGCGTCGCCAAGGCGGAAATCGTTCCGCGGTGGCGCGCGCTCGGCGGCGGCGAGGTCGGGATGAAGAGTTCCGCTGAGGATTTGGTCACGGTGGCCGACACGGCGTCGGAGATGGCCATCGCCGCGGCGGTGGGGGAGATCGTCCCCGAGGCGGCGGTCGTGGGCGAGGAGGCGGTCGCGGCGGACGAATCGGTGCTTGGCCGCATCGGTTCCGGACTTTCCGTCGTCATCGATCCGATCGACGGAACTTGGAACTACGCCAACGGACTGGCGGCGTACGGCGTGCTCGTGGCCGTGATGGATGGGGCCGAAACGGTGTTCGGCCTGATATACGATCCCACCGGCGACGATTGGATTTTGGCCCGCAAGGGCGGCGGCGTCCATTACGCCGGCGGAGGAAGGCCCGAACGGCACGTCGCCCCGGAGCGCGTTCCCGAACGGGTCGGGGACGCCTACGGCTTCGTCTCCCTATACCTCCATCGGCAGTCCGAACAGGAATTGATCGCGCCCACGCTTTCCCGTTTCCGACGCACCCAAAGCCTGCGCTGCTCCGCGTGGGAATACCGGATGATGGCCGAGGGACGGGCGGATTTCTCCCTGAACTGCAAGCTGAACCCCTGGGACCACGCGGCGGGAGTGCTTTGCCTCCGCGAGGTCGGCGGGGTGGCGCGGCTTCTCGATGGAAGGGAATACGTGGGCACGATGACCAATGGACGCCTGCTTTGCGCCCGCTCGGAGGCGCTCTGGGAACGGGTCGCCGGCATCTACGCTCCCCTCCTTTCCTGAACCGGAACTTTATCGGGCGGTTCCGACGGGGAATTCCGGACCCGTCCCGCCCGTCGCCCGGAATGCCCTGACGGAGGAATGGTCGCGGGGAGGCGGCCGGGCGGTCGGCGGGGATCCTCCGTCCCGATGGATGATTCCGGAAGGAACCCGCGCCCCGCCCGGGTCAATTCCTGACTTCGTCGGGAGCCACTCCCCAAAGGATCGACTTCGGAACCCATCCCCGCTTTCCTCCCGCGGAGATCCTGCACCAGTCGGGATAGCATTTTCCCAACCGGGCCACGACGCCGGCCTCGGCGTAGGCGTTCACGGGCGACGCCGTGTCGGGCTTGGAATGGAGCGGCGCGAGATCGCTTTCCACAATGACGGTCCGGACGCCGGACAGCAGTGAGTAGTGCATCCAGCCTCCAGCCCCGTCGCGGTCCCGGACCCTGCGCCAATGGCCATATTCGCCGATGATCTGCAGGGGCATGTCGCGGTGTTTGAACACCCAGTCGATCCTGTGGCTCAGCGACGGTCCCCTCCGGGCGTTTCCCTCGGTCGCCTTCATCGAGACGAACCGGGGGATCGGCAGGTTGGTCACCGGCCCGCGCTCCCCGGCCGCGGCTCCCGCCGTCAGGCAGGCGCAGGCGGCGAGCGCCGCAATGATTATCCGCAAGCCGCTCATGTCCACGTATCCGCGCCACCCTCCGCGCCGTCTCCGGCGGGCCGCTTGTTCCCGGCGGATTACTGGGGCAATTTGGAGTTAATAGCCAGGCGGGGAAGATCGAGGAAGCCCTTATGAGTGAAAAACGCCTGACCGTGGCGGTGACGCGCCGTCTGCCGGAGGCGGTCGAAACCCGCATGAAGGAGCTCTTCGACGTTCGGCTGCGGGAGGACGACCGCCCGATGGCGCGCGAGGAATTGGCCGCCGCCATGGCGGGGGCCGACGTGCTCGTGCCGACGGTGACCGACCGCGTCGACTCGGGGCTTCTCGGCCAATCCGGGGACCGCTTGAAACTCATCGCCAATTACGGCGCGGGGGTCGACCACATCGACGTGGCCTCGGCGCGGCAGCGCGGCGTTCTCGTTTCCAACACGCCCGACGTCGCGACGGACGACACGGCCGACATGACGATCGCGCTGATTCTCGCGGTGACGCGCCGGATTCCGGAAGGCCTCAACAAAATGCAGGAGGGCGACTGGTCGGGTTGGGCGCCCACGGCGATGCTGGGCGGCCGGATAGGGGGGCGCCGGCTCGGGATTCTGGGCATGGGACGGATCGGGCGCGCGGTGGCCCGCCGGGCGCGGGCGTTCGGCATGCAGATTCATTACCACAACCGCCGCCGCCTTCGTCCGGAGATCGAGCGGGAGCACGAGGCCACTTACTGGGAAAGCCTGGACCAAATGGTGAGCCGGATGGACATCATTTCGATAAACGCGCCGCACACTCCGGCGACCTACCATCAAATGAACGCCCGCCGACTCAAATTGATGAAACCGGACGCGGTCATCGTGAACACCTCGCGCGGCGAGGTCGTCGACGAGAACGCGCTCACGCGCATGCTGCGGGCGGGGGAGATCGCCGGAGCGGGCCTCGACGTGTTCGAAGGCGGGGCCGAGATCAATCCCCGCCTCCGCAGCCTGCCCAACGTGGTCCTCCTTCCACACATGGGATCGGCGACGCGCGAGGGACGGTTGGAGATGGGGGAAAAGGTGATCATCAACATCAAAACATTCGACGACGGGCACCGCCCTCCCGATCTGGTTCTTCCCTCCATGGTGTGAAGCGGCGGGTTTTCGCCGGACCCGAGGCGTAAAAGAGTCGGTGGGCGGGCTCGGGCCCGGTCCGACGTTGTGGAGCGGGTGACCGCCGCGGAACCGCGCGGGTTGAATTTTCCGAATGGAGCGCCGGCGTTTTTCGATGGCATCGGCGGCCCGGGCCGCATGAAGATATACGCGAATCGTTGGAGCGCGCCGACCACCATTTTCAACGGATGTGGTGTCACTCCGAAGCCGCCGTCGCTCAATCTCCCGGCATTCCCGGACGCGTTTAATCGGCCTCCGCTCCCGACGGCGTTTCAATCCGGGCGCGCTCCGGCGTTCAATGCGGCGATCCGGTGTTCGGAGGGAAGGGGGCCGCGAGGCGGTCCCCTTCCCGCGGAATGCCCCTTGGTCAGCCGTCTTTCGCGTCGCCGTCGTCTTCGGCCTTGCTTTTGGCGCGGCTCTTCGTCTTTGTTCCGGCGGCTTTCTTTCCGCCGTCCTTGGCTTCGCTATCGGAGCCGTCCTCTTCGGCGGCTTTTGTTTTGGCCTTGGCTTTTGCTCCGGTTTTGGCTTTGACCCCGGCTTCGGCGTCATCTCCGTCGGCCTTTTCTTTGGCCTTGGAGGACGCCTTGTCGCCTTTGGCGGCCTTGGATTTGGCCGCGGCTTTTTTGACTTCGGTTTCGCCTTCCCCGTCCTCCGGGTCGGACTTTCCTCCGCCGGTCGACTTGGCCTTGGGCGCGGGCTTTTTGTCGTCGGATTCGACTTCCCCCGCATCCGCGTCGGATTTTTCGCCGCCGGCCTTGGCTTTCGCCTTGGACTTGGTTTTGGCGGTGGGCTTCTCCGCGCCGTCTTCGGCCTTGTCCCCGGCGACGGCCATCCCGACGTCGGCGGCGGGCTCACCGACGTCCCCGGCCTGTTCGGACGGTGTTTCCGGGGCGTCGACCGCGTCGGTTCCGTCATCCGCGGCGGCTTCGGCGCCGCCATCATCGCCGCTCCCTCCGAGGGCGGCCCCGAGAATATCGCCCAGGGACGACGCTCCCGAGTCGGTGGAACCATACTGTTCCACGGCCTCCTTCTCCTCGGCGATTTCGCGC